>CAZILR010000009.1:0-23882 GCA_964539995.1 uncultured Planctomyces sp. | reverse complement strand
ATCACCAGCCGGCTCGTGGCCTGCCCCGAAGGGATCACTCGCACGACCGTGCTGGGCCTGTGCCGCGCGCACGGCATCCCGCACGCCGAACGCGACCTGTCGCTGACCGAGGTCTATCGTGCCGACGAGATGTTCTGCACTGGGACGATGGGTGAGCTGGCTGCCGTCACAGACGTTGATGGCCGCACAATCGGAACCGGACAGCTCGGTTCGATGACGCAACGGCTGAGCGAACTGTTCGCCGAACTGACTCGCACTGAGGGGGTTCGGCTCGTAAATTCACCGGCCGCGATTGTGTGACGTCAAATTCTTCCCGTCAGAATTCTGCCGGATGACGACACTTTGATCGTCACGGGACGAAGTGCCGGTGCGACCGGTTTACGACTGGCAATCGGCAGGGCGATTCCAGCCGATTCCGCCGAAAGCATCTGAGTCAGACCGCAGCCCTTCGCTGATTCGGACAAACGGTCAAGTCGCAGGACGTCCGAATTTGACTTCGGCCCTCCGTGTCGCAGGACTCGGAGAGGTCGTATTGTTGCGAACCTTTGAGACAGGTTGGGGGTTGTAGGATCGCGAATTCCAGCACGGCCATTGCCAGCGCTTTGACCGGCTCAGTATCGTGTCCCAACTCGCGCCATTTTCTCGGCGGTATCGCAGCGGGCCCAACTCTATCCATAGAGGCTGTGATCCATGTTTTTTACTCCTTGGTTGCGCTCAGTTTCTCGTCGAATCCGCTTCCCGAAACGCCGTCAGAAACGACTCAGCCCGCAGCAGCATCAGAAGATGCTGCGCGGCCAGATTATCGTGAGTGCTCACGCCGAAGGGCTTGAGCCGCGCATGGTGCTGACGCCGCCGAGTTTCGTTTCGGTAACACCCAACGGCGGATTGTTTCTGGCCGACGGCACCACGCTAACTGAGACGCCGCGCGAACTCTTGTTCCAGTTCAGCCCTGGTCAATCGCTGGATGCTAGCACGTTCGGCGCGATTCAGATCTACGGAGCCGGTCATGATGGCGGCTTCCATGCCGCTTCGGCGGTGACTGACTTCGGCAGCAGCGGCGCGGCCGTGTTGCGATTAGGGACCGCTCGGTTGGGTGTCGCCGAGAACGGCACCGCGCTGACGATCAACACCGCGAATCTCGGCTTGAATTCGCTGCCAACGATCTCCGGCGGATTGGGTGCGATCACGTTGACCTTGAACAGCAACGGTACCACCCCGACGACTGCGAATGGTCTGTTGAACTTCCTGCAGACCGATGCGACTGCTCGGACGTTGCTCACGGCGGAGTTGGTCTCTGGCGCGGGCGGGACGAGCCTGGCCGGAATCAGCAACGGAACGGTGCTGACATTGACTGGGGCTGGCGCGGCCGATGGGTTGTCGAGTTTGGGTGCCGGAGCCAGCTTCGGCATGTTGTTCCGAGCCAACACGACCGGACTCAACGGCAATCTGATTTCGCTGCAATTCGTGCGGCGCGACCTGGGGCCGAGCGCGCCGAATCCGCTGGTGAACGTCGTCGGCAATCGGATCGAGGTCACGCTCAACAGCAACGTGACCAATCCGTCGCGGGCTTCAAATCTGCTCACCGCATTGAATGGTAATGCCGCCGCCAGCGCGCTGATCACACCGTCGGTGGCATACGGATTGAATACGCAGTCGCTCGCCAGCACACCCGACGGAACCGTCGTTCAACTCAGTGGTGCCGATCAACTGCTGACTCCCGGTTATCGCGCTCTGGAGTCGGGCAGCACGCGCGAAGTGATCTATCGTTTCGCTGAGCCGCTGGGGAACGATCAGTACCGCATTCAAGTGATTGGCGCGGGAGCCAGTCCACTGAGGAACACGGGGGCCGAAGCGCTCAATAATGGAGCCGACACACGACTGACATTCTCGCTGGATATCGGAGCCCAAATCCGCTCGGTCGTGGCGCAGCCGGTGATTCGCGATCAGATTTTGTCGGTGCTCAACGCCGCCAATGTGGTCGATGGCGACACACTGCTGATCGATCCGGGGACGTTGTCCACACTCGGCACGCCAAACGTGTTCGCGTTTGAGTTCGACAGCGCCGGCGGAGTCCGCCCAGGCAACACGGCGATCAGCTTCACGCCAGGTTTCACGGCCACGCAGATCGCGACGGCGATCGTCAACGCGATCAACAGCCAGTCGGCCGCAATGCGCGGAGTCAGCGCGTCGTCCGTCGCGGGTGTGGTCACGGTGCGCGGCAATGCGTTCGATCCACGGTTGACGTTGTCTCAGACAATTCCGGGAGCGATGTCGATCTCCGCCGGGGGCATCACGCAGCGGCAAAACCTGGTCAATGTTTATTTCTCTGAAGAGCAACTCAACGCGGGCCAGGCGGTCGATCCTCGCTATTACCAGTTGATCGACACCAAAGGAACGGCGGCCACGACCGACGACACGGTCTCGATTCCGACTTCGATCGTGTACGACAATGTCCACCACACGGCGGTGCTGGACTTCGGCGGCAGCCTGCCAACGGCGACGTACAAGTTGCGGGTCGGCGACTCGCAGGAATCCGATGACACGCCCGCCACGGCGGTGCGACTGGGAACGCTGTTCTCCGGTTCGGGATTCTCGACGACGGCCATTCTGGGGGATGCCTCTGGAGCGGCCGACGCGGACGTTTATCAATTCAACACGTCAGCGGCGGGCAACCTGACCGTCACGGCGACTCCCAGCAGCACGCTCAACAGCCGTATCGAGTTGCTCGACAGCACCGGAGCGACGGTTGGCGGCACGGTGTTCACGAACAACGGAACCGGCATCGCCGAGTCGCTGACGGCGGCAGGCTTGGCGGCGGGAACCTACTTCGTGCGGATCACCAGCACCGGCGGCGCGACAACGGGATCGTACCGGTTAGACATCACCACAACGGCCGCGTTGGTCAACAGCGACGATAACAGCAGCTATGCCACCGCGACCAATCTGGGCACGCTGGGCAGCGCCGGCTCGTCGGTCACAAACTCGATCACGCCGCAGATGGTCGCGATTCCGTCGATGCCGGGAAATCAGGATGAGCCAGGGCATCGCGACATTCCGGCCGAATCACACGGCATCGGCTACCTCGGCGATCCGACCAATCCTGGTGCCATCAGCGTCATTCCCTACAACTTCTCTGCGAACTATGGCTCGCTGTTTGGCTCGCCGCTGATCAATCAGATCACAGAAGGCCAGAAGGCCCGCACGCGAGAAATCTTTGAACTGTTCAGCCGGACGGCGGGACTGCAATTTGTTGAGACGGCGAACAGCGGCTTCCACATCGTCGTCGGTGACATTCGCGGCGCGGATCCGACACTGCCGGTCAACGCGGTCGGCGGAGTCAGTTCCGGTTCGCTGATCATCATGAATTCGCTGTCGGTGGGTGGAGACGAAACCTACGGCGGCGGATACATGGGGATCGCGCTGCACGAAATCGGTCACTCGCTGGGTCTGGGCCATGCCGGCGATTTGCAGGCGTTTATGAACGGCGGCGGCGGGCCAGGCGGTGTCAATGGCGAGACCGTGTACGGCGAACACGATGCCGTCCACCTGCGGAATCTCTATCCGCTCTTCTCGACCGACATCGACCTCTACCGATTCAACGTCACGCAGACCGGTACGTTCACGGCGGGCATCACCGCCGAACGGCGCGCGATCGACAGCACGTTGGACAGCGTGTTGACGCTATTCCGCGATCCATTCGCGACGGCAAACTCGGACTTCGGTTCCAGCGGCGCGGCAAACGTGCGCTTCACGGCGGTTTCGGCCGGTGAGTTCGGCAACGACATTCGCATCACCATCAATGAGGCGGACCTCGGCGGAGCGGGTCTGCCCACCGTGTCGGTCAGCGGTCACAACATCACGATCACCGTCAACACCAACGCTGGCTTTCAATCGACCGTGCAGCAAGTGGTCAACGCGGTCAACAGCAACACGCTGGCGCAACAGTTGACCTCGGCGGCTGTCACGTTGGGCAGCGGCGCGACACTCGCGACCGGACTGACCAGCGGCGAGATCATCGCTCTGGGAGGCGGCAATCGCGAGGTGATCGCTCGCAACGACGACTACAACAGCAACGATGCGTTCCTCAACCTGACGCTCGATCCGGGCACTTACTACGTCGGCGTCACGAGCACCGGCAACGCGAACTACAACCCCACCGTGTCGAATACTGGCTACGGCGGCCGCACCGACGGCGGATACGATCTGCGATTGACGTTCACGGCCGATCCCGCCTCGTCACTGACCGATGCCGACAACGCAGGCAACCTGACGCTGCCAGCGGTCGCGCAGGCCACCGAACTGGATGGCGACTCCGATGGCACGGCCGGCGGAGCCTTCCAATACTGGTTCCAGGCCGGCAACACGGTCTTCGTTGACAAGACGACCAGCACGGCACCCGGAGCACAAACCGGAGCGATCAATGCTCCGTTCGACGACATCGCCAGCGCGATTCAAGTCGCCGCGTCGCGAATCGTCGTGCCGGTTACTGGAGCCGCCGGCATCAGTGACGGCGATTACTTCACGATCAACGACGGCGTGAATTCGACGCGCTTCTTCGAGTTCAATCTTGCGGGGGGCGTCATCGGGACGAACGTGCCGATCGCCCTCGTCGGCAATGAAACCGCCGCGCAAGTCGCGACGCTCATCGCGAACGCGATCAACGGGCAGACCGGCCCGACGTTCTCCACCAGCGCGATCGCGACCGGCGATCGAGTCGATCTGTCGAACTCGTTGACGCTGGATGTCAGCAATTCACATGGCCTGCTGACGGCGGTCAGCCTGTTGCGAATCCTCGGCAACGGCGGCACCGACGGCGATCTGACGACGGAAGCCGATGCGACACCGTATTTGGTCGGCGTGAACAACACGGGTGTCACGCTCGCCGACGGACGAACCCTCGACGTGCCGCAAGGGGTGACGCTGATCATCGACGCCGGTGCGGTGCTGAAACTGCAAAACGCGAAGATCGACGTCGGCACCGATCCCAGCGCGAATCTGGCGGATCGCGAAGACAGCGCGCTGCAAATCCTGGGGACGCCACGCGTGCCGGGAATGCGCGGCAACCAAGTCTATTTGACGTCGTTCCGTAACGACGCGATCGGGGGGAACTCCGACGGAGCCTCCTCCGGCGCGGCGGCGGGTCAGTGGGGCGGCATCGTGTTCCGACAAGACTCGGACATGAACGACAACGTCCTGGGGGACCGTGACAACGGTGACTTCTTCCTCAACAGCGTCTATCAGGCGAGCATCAGCTTCGGCGGCGGTCAGGTGGACAACAGCCCCAGCCCGGTGCCGACCTCCTCGAATCCCGAAGTCTTTTCGGCGGTGCATATCGTCGATGAACGGCCGACGATCGCGTTCTCGCGAATCACCAACAACGCCGACGCGGCGATCTCGGCCGATCCCAACAGCTTCGATGATTCACTCAACCGCATCGGCCCGGACGTGCATGGCAACACCGTCACCGGCAACACGATCAACGGCCTGTTCGTGCGCATCGAAACGTCCTCCGGCGAGCCGATCGACAAGCTGACCCGGCTGGCCCGCTTCAACGATTTGGACATCACGCACATCATCTCCGAAAATCTCCAGATCGTTGGCAACGCGGGTGGGGCCAACGTCATCAACGAGATTCAGCAAATCGCGGTGCAAGGCGTGCCGACCGGAGGCACGTTCACGCTGTCGTTCCCGACCGGCGGCGTGACACAAGCCGGCACCACGACGATTCGGCCGCTGGGTACGACGACACTGGCGGCGAACATCGCCACCGCTGGTCAAACCACGATCACCGTGGCGAATGCCACGGTCTTCCCGACCGTCGATGCCAGTCCCGTGACGACCGACTTTGTCATCCGAGTCGGCAGTGAAGAGATGAACGTCACCCATGTGGTCGGCAACACGCTGACCGTGGTGCGCGGTGCCAATGGGACGGTCGCGCAAACGAGCGTGTCATCGCCCGCCACGCACTCAAACGGATCGAGTGCGTCGCAGATCAGCCTGGTCGTCAACAGCGCAGCCGTCTTCCCGACGCCTGACACGAACAACCAGACGGTGGATTTCAACATCGTCATCGGTGGTGAAGAGTTGGCGGTGCGGCACATCGTCGGCAACACGTTGACGGTCAACCGGGCCATCAACGGCAGTACGCTGTCCTCTCACGCGATCGGCGCGGCCGTCGCCCGCTCGAGGAATTCGATCATCCTGCCGCACTCGGCCAACGCCGCGCAGATTCAGTCCGCGCTGGAAGCTCTCAACGGCATCGGCTCCGGCGGAGTCCGCGTCAGCGGCGGCCCGTTCCCCCAATCGACCATCCAAGTCGAGTTCACGAACCAGGACGGCAGCGCGAATCAGTCGCCGATCGTGGTCAACAACAATCTGGTGGGCGGTGCCTTGGTGGTGAACACGATCACGGACGGCGGCGTCCGCGTCGCCCGCACCGGCGGCCGATTGCAAGTGGACGCCGGCATCGTCGTGAAGCTCAGCGGAGCACGCATCGAAGGAGAGCGTGGCTCGTCACAGTTGATCGCCGAAGGAACATCGACGCTACCGGTGATCTTCACGTCCCTGCGCGACGACCGGTACGGTGGCAGCGGTTCGTTCGACACCGCGTCGGATGGCAATGTCGCTCCGGGAGCGGGAAATTGGGGCGGTTTGTTCTTTGGACAAGGGAGCCGCGCGAATCTCGATCATGCCTACATCGCCTACGGCGGTGGCACGACGCAAATCTCCGGCGGCAGCGCCAACTTCGCGGCGATCGAAGCTCACGAAGCCGATCTGCGCGTGTCGAACTCCACGTTTGAGTTCAATGCCAGCGGAGCGGACGGCAGCGCTCGCAACTTCCGCACGGGGAACGTCGCCTCGACGATCTTCGTGCGCGGCGCGCAGCCGACCATCGTTAACAATGTTTTCCACAACAACAGCGGCGCGGTGGTCAGCATCGACGTCAACGCACTGCGAGCCATCAACGTCACCGACCTCGGCCGGGCCACCGGAACCGCCGACGCTTACACGCAGTTCGCCAACAACCAAGGTCCGCTGGTCCGCTTGAACCGGATGCAAAATGATCTCGGTTCCGGCTTCAACGGCATCCTGGGAATGCAGGTGCGAGCCGGCGACCTGACGACGCAAGGGGTCTGGGACGACACCGACATCGTGCATGTGATGACGAGCGGAATCATCACGCTGGACAACAAGCACACTTACGGTGGCCTGCGTCTGCAAAGCGCCGTCGATGAAAGCCTGGTGGTGAAACTGGCGGCTGGAGCCGGCTTCCTGATTGGTGACGCGGACAAGAACAACAACTTGATCCTCGACTCGGGCGCGGACGACGGGCCGCTGGACATCGACGATCGCATTGGCGGCACGATGCAGGTGCTCGGAACGCCCGGCTTCCCGGTGATTCTCACGTCACTGCGCGATGATTCGGTCGGAGCCAGTCTGGACCTGAACGGCTTCCCGCAGACGGACACCAATGGCGACGGCACTGCGACCGTGCCCGCTCCGGGTGACTGGGGTGAAATCGTCTTCGACAAGTACGCTCACGACCGCAACGTCGTGGTCATCAACGAAATCGAAAAGCCGGTCACGACCGGGATCGACATCAACGGCGTTCCCAACGTCGCGCAGTTCATCGGCGATCTGGCTCCGAACAACAAAAGCTCCAACGAAAACCGCCGCGCGGGCTTCGAGATCCACGGACACATCAGCGAGGATGACACCTCCGACGTGGACGTCTACAGCTTCACGGCTGATGCGCAGACGGAGATTTGGCTGGACATCGATCAGGTCAACCCCGCGCTGGACACGATCATCGAGTTCGTGACTGCGTCGGGCACCGTGCTGGCTCGGTCGCAGGACAACAACACACTGACCAACGGTTCGGTCACCGCGCTGCCGCTCAAGAAAGTCGCCACGCTGGGGAACGACTTCTACGCCACGACGATCAACGACGCCGGCATGAGACTGTTCACCCCCGGCGCGGTCGGAACCAGCAGCACCTATTACGTTCGCGTCCGCAGCAACCCATCGAACACGAACCTCAGCGATCTGAACGGCGGCTTGACCAGCGGTGAGTACCAACTGCAAATCCGCCTGGGCCAGCGCGACGAGACTCCCGGCGTGGCGGTCAAGTTCGCCGACATCCGTTACGCGACCAACGGCATCCGTGTCTCTGGCCTGCCGTATCACAGCCCGCTGCTGGGCGAATACGGCGAGGCAGGCAACGACGATGTCGCCAACGGCACTGCGACCCCAGCGACCGCGATGTTGATGGGCAACCTGCTGTTCTCTGACCGCACCAACTTCAGCGCCGGGGGATTGTTGACCGGCGCGACCGACGTGGACTTCTACAAGTTCCACATCGACTACGCGCGCATTCAGGAAATTGCCGGCGTCAACGACGGCGGTAAGACCTGGGCGCTGACCATTGATCTCGATTGGGCCGACGGCCTGACCCGGCCGGACACGACCATCGCGATCTTCCGGCAGAACGGTCAATTGGTGTACCTCGGCCGCGAATCGAACGTCTTGGACGATCAGCCGGCCGTCGGCCAGGGGAACGATCTGGACGATCTGACGCGCGGCTCGGTCGGCGTGCTCGACCCGTTCATCGGAACGGCGATGTTCGAGGAAGCCACCGCGCCGGACGAGTTCTACTACCTGGCGGTCGTGAACAATCAGTTGCAACCGCAGGCGCTCAGCGCGAACTTCCTGGGAACTTCGGCCAACGCCACCACGACACGTTTGGAGCCGGTCACGTCGCTGCGGCGCATCGTGGAAGATCACATCGGCTTCACCGGCTACACCTCGAACGGCTCGCCGGTCGATCACACCGGCGCGACGAACATTTACAGCGGCGTCGCCAACCTGCCGCTGGTCGAGATCAGTGACCGGTTCTCGCTGAGCACCAGCGTCGCTCCGATGACGTTCAACGACATCGTGTTGTTCACGCAGACGCAGAACTCGCTGTTCACGAATTTCCCGCTCGACGGCAGCTTGCAGACGACGATCAACGGCAACCAGGGACTTGGCGGCAGCAACGACTTCTTCCAAGACGTCGTGATGCGTTCGGACGGCGTGCTGTACGGCTACCGCCGCGACTTCAACAACACCACCAACACCAACAACAGCCATGCAGGCACCCTCTCGATCCTGAACACCGGGGACGGCACGTTCACGGATGTCGGCAACGATGCGATCCCCTCTGGCTCGCCAGGGGCGGGCAACAGCCCGAACGGTTCGGTCGGCCAGATCCAGAACTTCGAGCAAGTCACCAACACGGACGACGTGGACGCGCTCACGTTCCGCCGCAACAACAACACGATCTACGATCTGTTTTATTCGGTGCGTGAGAACGGCGTCTCCGCGACGTTGACCGGCGCGACGACGTTCAACTCGAAACTCTACGCGGCGAACAATTCGGGGAGCGCGGCGCTGGGAGCCGGGACGGGAAGCGGTCGAGCGACCGGTATCCTGGGAGATATCCAGTTGGCGGGGACCACCCCGGCGAGCGGTACATTGAACTTCGCTTCTCCCGGCCCGACGACAGGCTCGATCACGTTCCAGACCCGCGCTCAAGGGTCGCAGGCCAACGGCGTCGAATTGGTCATCCAACGCACCGGTGGTGCCACTCAAGTGGTCGGTGCCTCCAACGGTGTTGTGACGGTGAACGTCAATTTCGACTTCGCCAATAACGTGGGGACGACGTCGATCCAAGCGGTCGTTGACGTCATCAACGCCCATCTCGGCGCACAACAGATCTTGACGGCCGTCGTGACTGGAAGCTCCGGTGCGACGTTGGTCACCGGCGATCGGCCGCTGGGAACTTCCCCCGCGACAGGTGGCACGGACGACAATTCGGGACTGCGGATTCACGGCAATATCACCGGTTTGTCCTTCGGGACTTTCACGCAAGGGACGCTGTACGGCGTCACCAGCGGTGAAGGGGTCGCGGGACGAGGCAGCCAGTTGATCGCCATCAGCATCAATCCCTTCAACGGCGTCGCCTCCGGCGGCGGCACCGCCACGATCATCCGCGACTTCACGTCGCTGGGGATCGGCACCACGGCGGGCAACGGATTCCAAGGTCTGCACTTGGGTCCGCAAAACGCCCCGATCGTCGTCGGCACACTGGCCGCCGACATCACCAGCACCACCACCAGCTTCACTCTCAATTCGCTGGGGACGCTCCCCGCCGCTCCGTTCGACTTGCTGATCGGCAACGAACTGATGCGCGTCACCGGTCGCGTGGGCAACACCGTGACCGTGACCCGCACGACGAACGTGGCCACGATTCACTCGGCGGGTGACGCGGCCAGCATCCCCGGCTATTTCGCGAACACGTTGTTCGCGGTCACGCAAGACGGCCGCTTGGTGGCTCTGGACGCCGCCGCCGCGACCGTCGGTCAAGGCATGATCGCCTTCGACAGCGACAATCAGGTCCAGACGGTCAGCATGTTGGGCAATCAGACGACGCTCGCCGGCGCTCTCTCGGCGACCGCCACCAGCTTCACCGTCGCCGACTCGACCGTCTTCAACGCGACCACGCCGTTCGACATTCAGATCGGCACCGAGCGGATGACGGTCACGAACGTGGACACGGGCACCGACACGCTGACGGTGACACGCGGACTCAACAGCACGTTCCGCTCGACGTTGAACGCCGCCATCAACAACCTGACCACGACGATTCCCGTTGCCAACACGGGCGTGTTCACCTCGCCCACGCCGTTCAGCATCCGCATCGACGGCGAATTGATGACCGTCACGGCTGTCGGCGGAGCTAACCTGACGGTGATCCGCGGACAGGGTGGCACGACCGCAGCCGCGCACAACATCGGTAACTCTGTCTACGAGACCTCCGCCGTCGCACATACCGCCGGGGATGACATCTTCCAACTCGGCAGCGAGTTCACGCTGACCTACGACACCGGAGCCGCTCTGCGGACGACCGCGCCGCTGGCCGTCAACGCGCCGGGGGCCGTCAGCCAGAATGAACTGCAACAACTCGACGACGTGGCCTACGCCGGCACCTACACCATCGACTTCGTCAACAACCTGTACCACACGACCGCGCTGGCGGCGGATGTGAACCCTGGTGCCGGTACCATCACCGTGCAGAGCAGCACGGGATTCCCGGTGACTCCGTTCGTGATCCGCATCGAGCAGGAACTGCTCACCGTGACCTCCAGGGCCGGTAATGTCTGGACGTTGCTGACTCCAGCAACCACGTTCCACCAGGGCAACGCGGCGACCGGCGGAACGCTCGCCCCTGAGACGGTCTACGAAGTTCTGACCACTTCGCTGACGGGTGCGACGCTGGCCGCTGCCCCGACGACCACGCTGACCACTGGCATCGACGCCGTCACCACCACCGTCAACGTGAACAGCGCTCTGTTTGCCGGTGCGCTGGTCGCGGGCACCTCGATCATCAACATCGACAACGAAGACATGCGCGTGGACATGATCGTGGGCACGACCCTGACCGTGACCCGCGCGTTCAACGGCACGGCCGCCACGATTCACGGAGCCAACGTCGTGGTCACGCAAGTCGATGCGGTCCTCGACGTGCTCGACACGACTTCGTTCCCGACGGCTCCGTTCACCATTCGCATCGACAGCGAAGACCTGCGAGTGCTCAGCTACGGGCCGGGAGCGAATCAGTTCACGGTGATTCGCGGCTTCAACAACACCGCCGCTCCGCTGCACGACGTGGGAGACACGGTCTACCGCGTCGAGACGACCGCCGCTCTGGCTTTCAACGCCACGGCGACGCAAATTCAAACGGCGTTGGAAGGACTGGCCTCGATCGCCGTCGGCGACGTGCTGGTCACCAACGGCCCGACCGGTGTGACGCCGACCTCCGGCGGCCCGGCCACCCCCGTCACGATTCAGTTCGCGAACAACCTCGGCCGCCGCGATCTGTTCTCGCTCACCGGCGACACCAGCAATCTGGAAGGGGACGAAATCCAGCGAATCACGTTGGGCAGCACGTTCACAGGCACGGATTTCACGTTGACGTTCAACGATGGCGTCGGTGCTCCACAAACGACGGCAGCCATTCCATTCAACGCGAGCGCGGCGGCCGTTCAAGGATTTTTGGAAGCACTGCCTAACATCGGAGTGGGCAATGTGGTTGTCACGGGCGGTGCGTTGCCGAACAACTCGATCAACGTGCAGTTCACCGGGCTACTGCAAGACCGCAACTTCGCTCCGATGACGATCAACAGCGGCAACTTGCAGAACTTCGAGCGTCAGCAGTTCAACATTCCGGGCGGCCCCACCGGTGGCACGTTCACGATCACGGTGGCCGGTATCGGCACGACCGGAACAATTCCCTTCAATGCCAACGCAGCGGCCGTACAAGCGGTGTTCGACGCATCCGTTGGGTTTGGCCTCGGTGCCGTGACCGTTTCGGGAGGCACATTGCCGGGTGGCGTGATCACGGTAGATTTCACGGGCTTCAACGACGTCCCCGTCAACCAAATGACATTGAATCTCGGCGGCCTGACCGGCGGCGCTCCGACCGCTAACGTGTTCACGATCGCACAGGGCGACGCCCCCGGCACGATCTCCACGCAGCGTGACGGAAGCGCCGTCTACGTCAACGTCTTCACCACTCAGGACGGCAATCTGGGAGTGTTCGATGCGCTGACCACGCTGCCCGGCGTGCCGCTCAGCCCGACGCCACCAGCGGATATTCAAGTCACCGGCGGCGCGCTCCCCGGCTCGCCGATCAACATCACGTTCACCACCGGCGCGGTCGAGCCGTTGTTGCTGGTCAACAACAGCAACATGCCCAACTACGACCTGCTGAATGCGGGCGTGCCGGCGGCGGGTGAAACGGAAGCGTTCGTGGCTGTCACCGGCTCGCCGGGCGACGGCCTGCCGGACAACTTCATCGTGCAGAGCGGCGCGCTCAACGGCAGCCTGGGTCTCGCGTTCTCGCCGTTGGACGTGAACTTGTGGCATCCCACGATGCGCCGCAACGCCGACGCGGGTCACGGCATCAACGTCGCGTTCGACAACTCGCGCACGCCGGGTGCTGAAGACCACAACATTGCCGGCGGATTGGACACCAAGAACCAAAACGAAGCGAACGGCGGCGCGAGCTTCTACTTCGGCTTCGAGCAATCTCGCGCGGGGACCGGCAGCAACAACTTCAACTACTACTCATACCAGGCGAGTAACGGCCAGTTGGGCGTGCTCAACAATCAATGGCAGATCGACCTGTCGTCGAATGCCGCCATCATCGACAACAACACCTCGAATCAAGCTGGCTACAACCTGCCCGGCGGAGCGTTCGGGCGGCTGGTGACAAACTCGATCGACTTGTCGGCCTACACGTTCAACGACAAGCCGACGATGTACTTCAACTACTTCCTGGAAACTCAGGGCGCTCAAGCGGCCCAAGGTCAACGCACGATGCGCGACAGCGCCCGCGTGTTCGCCTCGCCGGACGCCGGACAGACGTGGACGCTGGTGGCGACCAACAACACCGCGTTGGCGTCGGAGTTGCCTGAGTACCTGGCGCACTCGACGAACTATGCCGGCACGTCGGTCGTGCAGGAACTGTTCGAGACTTCGGAGTGGCGGCAAGCGCGCATCGACCTGTCGCAGTTCGCCGGTTCGCCGAATGTTCTGTTCCGGTTTGATTTCTCCACGGCCGGCAAGATGAACGAGGCGGGCCTGCCCAGCGAGGCGGTTGGTCAGTTCACGGATGCCGACGGTGCTCTCGCGGAAGAGCGCGGTCAGCAAAACAACTTTGAAGGTTTCTACATCGACGACATCATCGTCGGCTTCGCGGAACGTGGCGAAATGGTCACCAACGCGCCACTCAACCAAACCGGCTTTGACAATCTGTACGGCGGGTTCGCCGGCGGCCGAGCCGACATCAACAATCTGATGCAGCCGCCGTCGATCATCACCGGCGGGACGTACCAGTTCGAGGTTCGTCGCGGTACCGAGTACGCCGCTCCATCCGATCCGACCGCGTCGGACATCATCGTCTTCCAGAACTACGACACGAACGACCGTCTGGTGGTCGATTTGACCACCGCGCAGCAGCCGATCACGGAAACCTTCGACGAAGCGCCGGAGTTCTCGCCCTTCAATCTCAACTTCACTCCGACGGGCAATCCCACCGATTGGTTCGAGACCGCTGTCGCTTCGTTCCCCGCTGGCGGAACCGCTCCGAATGCGTTCCGTTCGGGAACGATCACGGCAGGTAACACCTCCAGCGTGTTCCTGACCGTCGCCACCGGTGACGGCTCGATCGCGTTCGACTTCTCGGTCGATGCGGCGAACTTCTCGACCATCTTCGGCATCCCGGACGCCACGACGATCAACGGTTTGAAATTCCTGATCGACGGCGTCGAGCAGCAATTCATCGTCGCGGGGACGGTCATCCCAGGGATTCCCGGAGCCGGACCAGCCAACGGATTCGTGCTGCCGGGAACCGGCACGGCAACCCCCGGATTCGCGCCTGTCTCGTTCGGCATCACCGCCGGCACGCACACGTTTGAATGGCGATACGTCAAGGGGAACAGCGCGGCAACCTTCGGGACCGACGCGGCGTACATCGACAATCTGGTCATCCCGCAACCCCAACAGGCTGGACGGCTCGGCGATCAGAACGTCGAACGCGAGCAAGGCATGGTCGTGCTCGAAGGGAACTTCATCCGCGACGTCAGCGGCACCGGCATCATCATCGAGCCAGGCACTCGCGACACCGGCAGCGGCTTCCCGACGGATCTCTCCTACCCCGGAGCCGTGCGCAACACGCCGACGCTCAACACGAACCGGCTGGTCACGCACGCCGCACTGGTCAACAACGTCATCGCGGGCTTCGGCGCTGCGGGCATTCGCTTCAGCGGCGATGCCAATCCGGCCAACGCGCCGACCGCCACCGTCCCGATGGGCAAGATCATCAACAACACGATCTACGGCGGAGCCACTCCGACAGCCACCGGCATCATCATCAACAACAACGCCAGTCCGACGCTGATCAACAACATCGTGGCCAACACGAATCTGGGGATCGACACCACCGGCAACGGCACTTCTCCACAAGCGGCGGACATCAGCACGACGCTGTTCCAGAACAACAACAACAACGGAACGCTCGGCGGCAACTTCATCAACAACGTCGGCAACGCATCGCCGTTGTTCGTTAATCCGGCCGTCGGCAACTTCTACCTGGCCGCCAGCATCCCAGGCATCGACAACAACGAGGCGATCGACAGCTCGTTGAACGTGCGAGCCGCTCGCACCGGATACACGGCGGTGACCAATCCGCTGGGCATTCCACCCGATTACAACCCGTTCGATTTGATTATCCCCGGCCAGGATCAGTTCGCGCCGGACATCGACCGCTTCGGCCAGTTGCGCATCGACGACTCGGGGACACCAAACGCGACCGGCTTGGGTTCCAACATCTTCAAAGACCGGGGCGGTATCGAACGCGCCGACTTCTCTGGCCCGACCGCCGGATTGATCGACCCGCTCGACAACGGGGCCGGAATCGATCTCGATCCGACCACCACCAGCGTGTCGATCGATAATCCCGCGCTGCTCACGCAGTTCGTCGTCAAGCTGCTGGATATCGGCATTGGCGTCGATGACGTGCAAATCACCAGCGACCAGTTCCTGCTGCTTCAGTCCGACATCAATGGGACGCGCGTACTGGCCGACAACGCGGATTATTTCTTCGCGTACAACGCCAACACGAATGAAGCGATCTTCACGTCGATCACACTGTTCCCATCCGAGGCTCGATACAACATCCAGTTGAGCCGCGGCAACGAATGGCAACGGTTGGTTCCCAGCGGCAATCCGACCGGCGGCACGTTCACGCTGACGTTCGGTGGACAAACGACGGCAGCCCTGCCGTTCAATGCCACGACGACGCAAGTGCAAGCCGCCCTCGCCGCGCTCTCGACGATCGGAGCCGGCAACGTGCTGGTCACGGGGGGACAGTTCCCCTCATCGCAGATGGTCGTCGAATTCATCGGAGCTCTGGCTAACACCAACGTCTCGGCGATCACCGTCGATACCACGGGTCTGACCGGCGGCACCACGCCGAACATCACCGTGAACACGCTCCGCAACGGAGCCTTGCCGGCTGTCCAAGACCGAGCGGCCAACATCATCCAGCCGAACCAACTGGACGGCACCACGCAGTTCAACATTCTGGTGACCAACGGCGTCAATGATGCGCCGACCCTTAGCCTGCCGCTGACTCCCACGACACTGGAAGACACGCCGATCACATTGACCCTGATGGCGGGCACGGCGATCCAAGTCGCCGATCCTGACGCCTTCCTCAACAACGGCGAACTGCAACTGACACTGACCGCGACGAACGGCACGGTCTCGTTGAACGCCACCGCGATCGCCGCGCTGAACTTCGTCTTCCTCGACGGCAACGGCACCGGAGTTGGTGACGGCACGGACGACGCAGTGATGACGTTCCGCGGCACGCTCGAAGAACTCAACGCCGCGCTCGACGGCATGACGTTCACGCCGGGCCAGGACGACAACGACCTGCTCGGCACGGGAATCGCGCCCAACGACAACATCCAACTGCTGGTCACGGTCAACGATCTGGGCAACTACTGGGTCAATCCGGTGAATGGACAGCTCGATTCGCCGCAGACCGACACCGAAACGCTGCGCTTCATTGTCACGCCGGTCAATGACGAGCCGATCTTCACGCTGCCTGCGACGTTCACGGTTGATGAAGACGAAGACACGGACGGCGACGGCTTCAGCATCGCACAGTTGGGCACGGGCTTTGTCACCGGTATCGGTCCTGGACCGGTAACGGCGGATGATGAAGCCGGACAGACCCTGAACTTCACCGTCACCGCCCAGCCCGCTTCCGCAGCGGCGGCCGCCGCCTTGTTCGCGACCGGTCCCACGATCAACCCGATCACCGGCAATCTGACATTCACCTTGAATCCCAATGCGAGTGGTTCGGCCACCTTCAACGTGGTGTTGACCGACAACGGCTCCAACGTCGCACCGAATGACAACACCAGCGTCACCCAGACCTTCACCATCAACGTCACGGCGGTCAACGACGCTCCGACGCTGACCTTCGGCACGGCTCCGACGGTCAACGAAGATGCGGGGGCGCAAACGGTCCCGGGCTTCGCGACGTTCGATGACGGTGATCCGGAAATCACTCAGACATGGAACAGCTTCAACGTCACTAACGCGACCTCCGACCGTGGCTTCAGCGGAGTCGGCACGATCTTCTCGTCGATCTCGTTCAACACGGCCAACGGCAACCTGAGCTACACGCTGATGCCCAACGTCAATGGCGTGATCACGGTGACGATGACCGTGACCGACGGCGGCGAATTCGTGGGACCGCCAGCCACCAGCTTGCCGCTGATGTTCACGCTCAACGTGAATCCGGTGAACGATCAGCCAAGCGTCGCAGCGCCGACGTTCAGCCATGTCCCTGTCGCGGCGAACGCGCAAGCTCCGGGTGTCACCACCGGCGGCTTCGCCACACCCACGTTCGGCCCAGCAACGGCGATTGACGAAATCCCGCCGGCCGATCCACTGGAACAGAACGTCGCGAACTACATCGTCTCGGCACCGGCCAGATTGTTCGGCGATCTTGCGTTCGACGTGAATCCTGACATCGCCAACGACGGCACGCTGACGTACACGACGGCGGCGGGTGCTCCGACGTTCGGCATCGCGGTCGTGACCGTCCAACTCCAGGACAACGGCGGAATCTCGAACGGCGGCGTCGATACCAGCGTTCCGCTCGACTTCTACATCGTCGTCGGGCTGGCCAATCCGCCGGTGCTCTACAACGTCGAGGCGCAGAACATCACGCTGATTGTGAATCCGCAGGGACCAGGTGCCGCGGATGATTTGCTGGAAATCTACGACTCGTCGCTCTTCACAGGAGTTGGCGGACCCGGATTGCTGGAAACCTACATGATGTCGGCCCTCAGCGATGGTCTGCTGATCCGTGGCACCTCGGCCGACAACGTGGTCACGTTCGATTACTCGAACGGCGATCCGATCCCGGCCGGCATTGGTGTGATCCTCAGCGGTTCGCTCGGCAGCGACGGCATCCGACTGGTCAACGACGCCTCCGTGGCCTCGGTGGACTACACGTTCGCCGAAGCCGATCGAGGAACGATCCAGATCAACAACGGCTCCGGCGTGCGGTCCATCAACTACATCCAGTTCGAGCAGACCGTCACCGACACTTTGGGTGCGGCGAGCCGCTCCTTCACTTACTCGGCGATTAACGATGATGTCACGTTGGCGAATGTGAGCGCGGCGGGTGACGGACTGAGCACGATCAGCAGCGTAGTCTCTAGCTCGGTGACGCCGTCCAGCCTGACGGTCAACTTCAGCACGACGGCCGGAGCTTCACTGACGGTCAACACCGATACGGCTTCGGGAACCGGCAACGACATCCTGCGAGTCAACGGCTACGACAGCACGATCTCCATCGCCAGCTTCAACGGCATCGGCGGCAACGATCTGCTGGTCGGCGGCGCGAGCGGCAACAGCTTCAGCATCAGTGCCGCGAATGTCGGAACGCTCAACGGTGCGACCAATCCGTTCAACTCGTTCGAGAGCCTGCAAGGTGGAGCCGGTGCGGACAGCTTCACCTTCGCGAACGCGGCCGGAACGATCAGCGGCACGATCGACGGACGAGCCGGCAGCAACACACTGGATTACTCGGCGTTCGGAGCGGGTAACCCGGTGACGGTGAACCTGACAACCGGAACAGCCACGAATGTCACCGGCGGTCTCGTGCTGAATGTCTCCAGCCTGATGTCCACGCTGGTCGGTGGCAGCGGAGCCGACTCGTTGACGGGCAACGCAGGTTCGTCCAGCAGTCTGGTCGGCAACGGCGGCAATGACACGCTGACCGGCGGTACGGCGGCGGACACGCTGTCGGGTGGCGATGGCAACGATTCGCTCATCGGTGCAGCGGGCAATGACTCGATCCTCGGCGGCAACGACGATGACACGCTGGTGGATGGCTTCGGCGATGACGCGCTCAATGGCGGAACCGGCAACGACACCTACGTCCTGACGCCCGGCTCGACCGACGTGCTGACTGATGGTGGCGGAACGACCGACGTGCTCGACTTCAGCGGAGCATCGGCCGGCATCGGCTCGAATGCGACGCCGTTCAATCTCGACAGCGCGGCATTCCAAACGGTCTTCGGCTCAAACCTCGTGCAACTGGTTGGCACGTTCGAGAACTTCATCGGCTCCGGCTTCGACGACTTCGTGCAAGTGACCTCGAACAGCGTGGTCCGCAATGTGAACGGCGGTGTCGGCAACGACAAGCTGATCGGACCCGATGCGGTCAACACCTGGAACATCACCGGCCCGAACACCGGCAATATCTTCAACTCGCTTCCGATGCAGTTCATGTCGTTCTCGAATGTCGAGAACCTGACGGGCGGCACGCAGGCGGACAGCTTCGTGTACACGGACGGGACGCATGGCATCAGCGGAGTGATCGATGCCGGCACCGGCACCGACACGTTGAGCTACGCGGCGTACACGACTCCGATCGGCGGCGCGGTGACGGTCACGCTGTCAGCCAGCGGCACCGGAACGGCGACGCGCACCGGCGGCATTATCAGCTTCGAGTCGGTGGTCGGCGGCGAGGCGGACGACACGCTGACCGGAGACACCGGCAACGACACACTGGTCGGTAACAACGGCAACGACGTGATCACTGGCGGAAGCGGCAATGACGTGCTGCTCGGCGGCCAGGGGAACGACCAGTTGTCGGATAATCTCGGCAACGACAGCATGAACGGCTCCGATGGCGATGACATCTACTTCATCACTCCCACCGGGACCGACACGGTCAACGACAGCAGCGGACTGGACACGCTCGACTTCAGCAATTCGCTGACCGGCATCGGCTCGGTGATCACGCCGTTCGATATGGACAATGTTTCCTCGACGCAGACACTCTTCAGTGGAGCTTTCCTGCGATTGATCGGCGGAACCTACGAAGGCTTCCTCGGCACGACGCTCAACGACTTCGTGACCGCGAACGTGATCGGCTCACCGCGAACCATCAACGGAAACAGCGGCACGGGCGACCTCCTGCGAACGGGCAACACCGCCAACAACTGGCACATCACCGCGCCGAACGCCGGTGACATCAGCGCGCCCGGCACGTTCGCGTTCTCGAACATCGAGAACCTGCGCGGCGGCACCTCCACCGATTCGTTCCAGTTCAGCGGCACCGGACAATTGACCGGGACGATCGACGGTGGAGCCGGAACGGACTCGATCGACTACTCGCCGCTGGCGACCACGGTGTTCGTGAATCTGGCGACGTCGGCGGCCTCGCTGATGAACGGCGGACTGGCGAGCGGATTCACTGGCATCGAAAGCTTTGTCGGCAGCAGCGCGGCAGGGAACGACACGATCACCGGCCCGAATTCCACGACGACTTGGAATGTGACCTCCAACAATTCCGGCACCGTGGGCACGGTCAACTTCAGCTCGTTTGAGAACCTGACGGGTGGCACGGCGGCGGACACGTTCATCCTGTCGAACGGTGTCGGCGTGAACGGCACGATCAACGGCGGTGCCGGTACCGGCATCACCGATGTGCTGAGCTACGCGGGCTACAACACTCCGGTCGCAATCAACCTGACGACCGGAACGGCGCAGAATCTGGGAGGCGTCAGCAACATCGAATCGTTCATCGGCGGCTCGGCCGGTGACACGTTCACCGGGGCCTCGGTCGGCGGTGCCAACACCTGGAACATCAACTCGTTCGCCAACGGCACGGTCGCGAACACAGCCGGGACGATCGCGTTCGCCAGCTTCGAGACGCTCGGCGGCGGCAACAACGCCGACAACTTCGTCTTCGGCAGCGGTGGGTCGATCAACGCGATCAATGGCGGCCTGGGAAGCGATTCGCTGGACCTGTCCGCGTTGCCCACGGCCCGGACGGTGACGTTGACGAACACGGCGGTCGATGGATTCGTCGGCACCGATGACACCAATCCGGCGATCCTCAACGGGTTCACGGGGATCAATGCGATCACCGCGACCGCGCTGACCACCGATTCGCTGACTTCGACGATTGCCTCGCCAACCACCTGGAACTTGGGGGGTGCGGTCAATTCGCTGACGGTTAACGGCCAGACGCTGAACTTCAGCCTGTTCGACAACATCACCGGCGGTGACGGCGGCAACACGTTCAACATCAACGGAGCGGTGACGGCTAATCTCGTCGGCGGCAGCGGCGATGACGTGTTCATCTTCGGCAGCACCGGCTCGCTGACCGGTTCGGTGGCCGGAAACGGCGGCAACGACACGCTCAGTTTCAGCGGTTCCTTCGCCGGACAAACCTTCACGCTGCTCAGCGCGAACGCCAACGGATTCTCCGGCTCGACGTCCGCGATCAGCGGCGGATTCAGCGGGATCAACACGCTCTCGGGAGGCAACGGCTCGGACACGCTGATCGGTTTCAATGCGGATGCGACTTGGCAGGTGGGTGCGACACGCAGCTACACGTCGGGTGGCAACACGCTGGTGTTCTCGAACATCGAGAATCTGAACGGCGGGAACCAAGCGGACACCTACAACATCACCGGCGTTCAGAACGTGAATCTCAACGGCGGAGCGGGGGACGATTCGTTCAACTTCGCGGACGGAGCCTCGATCACTGGCTCGCTGGTGGGTGGCACGCACGTCATCGGTGACACGCTCAGCTTCGCCGGGACCACGGCTCCCACGACGGTCAACCTCAACAATCTCAACACGATTGAAACGGTGATCGGCGGCAACGGCAGCGACACGCTGCTGGGCCTGACCAGTGGCTCGACCTTCACAGTGACCGGCTTCAACAGTGGCACCGCCGGCAGCATTGTGTTCCAGAGCTTCGAGAATCTGACCGGTTCAACGGGTGCGGACACGTTCGCGATCACGGACGGCGGATCGCTGTCCGGCGCGATCAACGGCGGGACGGGGACCGGCAGCGACACGCTCAGCTTCGCCGCGATGACCTCGCCACGATTCGTCACGTTGACCGGGTTGGGCCTGCAAGATGGATTCACTGGTACCGAAGGCTCGATCACCGGCGGCTTCACGAACATCAACTCTTTGACCGGCAGCACGTCATCGGCCCTCGATCAACTCTTCGGCACCGACCTGGACGCGATCTGGACGATCAATAGCACGATGTCTTACTCGGCCGGCGGACGAACGCTGACCATCGCGTCGTGGGACACGATGACCGGTGGAATCGGCAACGACCAATTCACGATCACCGGAGCACGATCCGGTAACCTGAATGGCGGCGGAGGCGCTGGTCTCGACACGTTCACGTTCGCGGCCGGAGCCACACTGAACGGCAACGTCGATGGCGGCACCGGCAACGACACGCTGAGCTTCCAGTCTTACACCGCCGGAGTCACGATCACGCTCAACGAGAATCTGCCGGATGGCTACGGAGGCAACGCCTCACCAATCTCCGGTGGTGGCTTCCACAACATCGAGACTCTGATCGGCGGCACCGGCAGCGATACGCTCAACGGCATCAACGATGAAGCCGCCTGGGAAGTGGACGGCGACAACCGTTACAGCACTCCGGGTTCGACCATCGACGAAGCCCACTATCTCGATTTCCGTTCGTTCGAGAATCTCAATGGCGGAACGCAAAATGACACCTTCCGCATCCTGGGTGCTCCGCAGACGGTGAATCTCACCGGCAACGACGGCGACGATCAGTTCATCGTCATCGGTAACGGCGGCGTCAACGGCACCATCGACGGCGGCAGCGGGTTCGACACCTACGACCTGTCCGGCAAACCAACCGGTCAGACGATCAATGTCGGTTCGCTGAACAGCATCGAAAACGTGATCGGCAGCGGTGCGACCGATACGCTGATCGGTCCCAACAGCGGAACCGTCTTCGTCATCGACGGAACAAACAGCGGCACGGTCGGCTCGATCGGCTTCAATGGGTTCGAGAATCTGCAAGGCGGTACCGGCATCGACAGCTTCCAGTTCACGGACGGCGGCTTGATCACCGGAGCCATCAACGGCGGACTCGGCAGCGACTCACTGAACTTCACCGGAATGACCTCGTCGCGAAACATCGTGCTGACGGGCATCGGCGTGAACGATGGCTTCGCCGGCAACGTGTCGGCGACGATCGCCAGCTTCACGAACATCGACTCGCTGATCGGCAGCGGCGATGTGAACGACTCAGTGCAAGGTTTGAACGCAACCTCCACCTGGACCTCCAGCGGAGCGACGATCAACTACACCTCGACCCGCACGATCAATCTGGCGGCGATCGAAGTGTTGCTGGGTGGCACGTCCACGGACACGTTCACGCTCGGTTCCTCGACGGTGGTGACGACGATCGACGCCGGTGGAGGCAACGACAGCATCAACGGCTCGGCCTCGACGGGCGACATGACGCTGATCGGTGGCAGCGGCAACGACACGATCCTCGGCGGACAAGCCAACGACTCACTCGACGGCGGCAACGGCACCGACGAATTGCGGCAGACGGCCGACGTCGATCAGACGTTGTCCGATTCCACGCTGGACGGCCTGGGCAACGACGTCATCTCCGGCTTTGAACGAGCGTTGCTGACGGGAGCCGGTGGCGACAACTTGATCGACGCCAGCGGAGTCTCCTTGACTACGTTCACGGTGACCCTGGTTGGCAACGGCGGCAACGATACGCTGCTCGGTGGCGAGGGAGCCGATTCGCTCAGCGGCGGTGACGGAGCCGATTCGCTCAGCGGCGGAGGCGGTAACGACAACGTCGATGGCGGCAACGGCAACGCGGACTCGGTCTCCGGCGGCGTGGGCAACGACGTGTTGTCGGGTGGTTCTGG
>CAZILR010000008.1:0-24212 GCA_964539995.1 uncultured Planctomyces sp. | reverse complement strand
ATCATTGTGGTGGGCCGGCGCTGCGCTGGTCCCACCCTACATCCCGTGACAGCGCTGTCACGAAAAGCATGACACGCGAATCAAGAACCGCGTGACAGTCATCGGGCCGGCCGTCGTTTTAGAGTTCTCGCGTCACGTCGATTCGTCATCCATCAAACTGCGGGATGACTTCGGTCAAATGGACAATGTGATCGAACAACTGCCTAACTCCCCGAGGGACACATCATGCTGACGTTGCTGGTGTTGGTCATTGATGAGGACCGCGCGACGCAACAGACCGTCGAACAGGCTTTCCAAACGGAAAACCTGCGCGTGCTGAGTGCGGCGACCATCGAAGCGGGATTGGAAGCGGTCCGGACTCAGAAGCCGGATGTCGTGCTGCTCGACTTCGATCTGTCGAAGTCGTCCGGTCTGGAAGTGCTCAAGCAGATCAAAGAGATCGACGGGAAGCTGCCGGTCATCCTGATGACCGTGGGGGGCACGAGCGACAGCGCGATCGACGCGATCATGCTGGGTGCTCACGACTATGTGCTGAAGCCGCTCGACGTGAACAACCTCAAAGACATCGTCACCAGGGCGCTGGAGAGTCGGCGGCTGATGAACGTGCCGGTGCGCATCTCCGCCGGCGAGCCGGGAGAACAGAACGGCGAGCAGCTTGTGGGACGCAGTCCGCAGATGCAGGAAGTTTACAAAGCGATCGCGCGAGTCGCTCCGCAGGACATCACAGTGCTGATCCGAGGTGACAGCGGCACGGGCAAGGAACTGGTCGCCCGTGCGATTTATCAGCACAGCGTTCGCCGCGACAGTCCGTTTCTGGCGGTCAACTGCGCGGCGATGACGGAGACGTTGCTGGAAAGCGAGCTGTTCGGCCACGAAAAGGGAGCCTTCACCGGCGCGGATCGGCGGCGCATCGGCAAGTTTGAGCAATGCCACGGCGGCACGATCTTTCTGGATGAAGTCGGCGACATGTCGCCGGCTGTGCAATCCAAAGTGCTGCGCGTGTTGCAAGAACAAAAATTTGACCGCGTGGGGGGCAACGACACGATCGAGACGAACGTGCGGATCATCAGCGCAACCAACCGCGATCTCGAAGAGATGGCGACGGACGGGAAGTTTCGTTCGGACCTGTATTATCGGCTCGACGGCTTCACGATCGAACTGCCGCCACTGCGGGATCGGGGCGAAGACATCCCGCACTTGCTGGAACATTTTCTCGCCCGGTTCCGGGCCGAGTTGGGCAAGTCGGAAGTCGAGGGCTTGGCCGCTGCCACCGTGTCGTTGCTCACGTCGTATTCGTGGCCCGGCAACATCCGAGAAATGCAGAGCGTGATCCGCCAAGCGTTGCTCAACACGACTGGCCCGGTGGTCGTGCCGGACCATCTGCCGGACACCGTGCGCGGCACTTCCCCTCGCGTCGCGAATCAGAATGGGTCTCACAATGGACTCCCAGAATCCGATCTCAAGTCATTCATCGAACGTCATCTGCAAACCAACTCCGGTCAGCTTTATTCCGAAACGCTCGCCCAAATGGAACGCTACCTCATCACTCGCGTGCTCAAAGAGACGCACGGCAATCAATCCAAGGCCTCCGAGATTCTCGGCATCACGCGCGGGAAAATTAGAGACCGCATCGCGGCCTTCGGACTGAAGTTGGAAAAGGAAGTCAGCCTCACGGAAGGCGATGCTTGAGTCGCTGACGACTCTCGGAACTCGAGGGGAGTTCCTGTTCTTCCGGGCGATCTTTCCCTTTTCCAACCCGACCGCGATGCGGCAAACACTACGCTCGGTGTCTATCAGCCGGAACGCGCTAGCGTCCGGTTCTGGAGGATGAATCATCCAGCTCATGGCTTCGGCACTCCTCCGAGTCCCACACCACCGCCGGGTAGCCCTAACCCACCAACACCCGGCAGCCCGCCAGCGCCTCCGATGCCACCGACTCCCGGCAATCCGCCGCCGCCGACACCTCCCACTCCTGGCAGGCCAAGCCCACTGCCACCGATGCCCCCAACTCCTGGCAGGCTCATTCCTCCACCGCCAACACCACCAACGCCTGGCAAACTGAGTCCACCGGAACCTCCGAGACCACCAACACCCGGCAGGCTCAGTCCACCAACGCCCCCAAGACCGTTCACGCTTGGCAGATTCATGCCACCCGTCAGCCCGGCACCAGGAATGTTGCCGCCAGCGCCGCCCAAGCCGAAGTTGGTCAGGCCAACTCCTGGAACGCTCGACGCGGGAAGAACTCCCGTCTGTGGCGTACCGCTGGCCAGGACGATTTGCGAGGTGTTGCCAACCGGATCATTCAGATTCGCCACCATCAGCGAGGCCAAGGCATGAGGATTATTCGCATTCCGTTGGACGAACGGAGTGAAGTCCGCCAGCGTGCGCGGCGGGCATGCGCTCAGATTGTTTTGAAAGTAGCGATGCCAGCTTTGCAGCCGAGCCGTCAGATCCACACCCGTCATCTGCCGAGCATGGAAGTTCAACAGCGGATCTTGTCCCAGGCCCGTCTTCTCAAACCACGGACGAATGCCCGCGCTCGCGAACTCAGCCGCGTGGAAATCTCCAAAGAGATAGTGCTGCCGATCCGAAGCAACAAACAGGTGCAGCATCATCCGCGACGTATTCACGATGACGTTCGGAGTGATCTCCGTCGCCGAGTGCAGGCGGTCTATGTTCCGGACTTGGAGCGGCGCGAACAGCACGCCACGTTGCGTGATTGGCCGATCCCAGAAGCCGTTGATCAAGACCGCTCCATTGACGGTCTGAATGTAATGCGGCGCGGTCCACACCCAGTTGTTGTTGCCCTGGCCCCAGAAGCCATTCTTCCACACGAACTGACCGTTGCTGTAGCTCCAGTGACCCGGAAGCCAAACATGATTGGCGGACGGAGCGTTCCCGATCGGTCCCACTTGCTTCGCGAGCGGCGGAACCGGCACGGTCGCCTTGTGAATGTCAAAGCCGTTGGGAACCCAAGCTCCTGGTGTTCGCCGGAAGCCGCCGTCCACTTTTTCCCAAACGCTGGCCATCCAAGTGTGACCCGGAGGACCATTGCGCAACGTGCCAGTGACCCACACAAACTGATGCGTTTCAGGGTTGAGACTCCAATAGCCCTTGATGAACTGCAATCCGTCGCCGTGCTGCGCGAGCTGCGGAATTCTTTCCACCAGCGCTGCCGGAGGCGTCGTCGTGACCAGTTCGCCAACCAACATGTTCGCGCTGAACGGGTGCATGAAGGCTTCATGAACCGGGCCGTGCAGCAGCGTCTCGATCTTGGCAACCGCTCCCGCTTGAAGTTGCAGGATGCTCGCCAATTTGGCGTTCGCATCGCCGTCGAGCGAGACTGTTGCCAAAAGTTGCCGGGTCAAACCGGCGCGGGCTTCGGCGTCCAGCTCGAATTGAGCCAGAACGATCCGAGCTAGCTCGCCACGGGCCTGGGCGTCTAGTACCGCGCCGGCTTGAACGGCCGGCAACAAGTGCGACGGCAGTTGACCCGGCGTCGCAGGCAGCAGAGCAACCAATTGATTGATGTCGTGACACGAACAACTCAGCGAATCGGCCAGC
This sequence comes from uncultured Planctomyces sp., assembly GCA_964539995.1. Classification (GTDB taxonomy): domain Bacteria; phylum Planctomycetota; class Planctomycetia; order Planctomycetales; family Planctomycetaceae; genus SXKJ01. Next base: position 20,648 of record CAZILR010000008.1, on the reverse strand, counting down.
GCGTTTTGCACGGACGCGAGCTTGTCTTGAGTCGTGCCGATCAGTCCGTGAACGGCTCCGCTGGCGGTCGCTAACGTCCAAGCCAGTTTGTGTTCGACAGCCGTGACCGCGGTTTGACCGGTCTGAGTGACCGTTGCCAAGAGTCCGCAAGCACAAGACGCATCCGCCAATGCCTCGGCCAATTTGGCCTGAGCTTCCTCGATGGTCTGCTGGATGTTCGCAACGGTTGGATCAGCCGACTGCTTCAAGCAATCCGCCAACGCATCGGCCGCTGCGGCTGCTGCGAGAATTTTCTCGATCGCATGAGCTTTCGCGTCGGAGACCACGTCCTTCTTCTCGTCTACGACCGTCTTCAACAGAATCGCCGCCTCACGCAACTTGTGACTCAACCGCGCGGTTGTGTCATGCGCCGTTCCCTTGAGTGACGCGACCAGCGCGGGCGCATCCACCAAGCTGCTTTGCAGAGCATCGCACAGCCTGGCTTCCAGCGCCGTGATCTTGCCGACGGCTCCGTTCGCCAACTCGTGAGTGGCTTGGGCCACATGATCCAACGTCGCCGCCAACTTGGCTTCGACCGAATCCGCTGTGCCTTTCAGGGTCGCCACGAGTCCATTGCAGGAACCGACGGCGTCGTCCAGTTTCTGAGCCAGATCCGCCACCTTCGCCTTCACGGTTTCGTCCGTGGTCGTCACAAGGTGATCGGCTTTCGCCGTCAGCGCCGTCGCTAAATCACGAGCCGCAGCCGCAGCCGTCCGCAGCTTCTGAACCAACTGAGTCTTCGCGGCTCCGACGGCGTCATCCGCATTCGTGATCGTTCGCTGAATCGCATTCGCCAGTTCATTGAGCTTCGAGCACAGATGCGACTCCAATGTCGCGATCTTCTCGTTGGTCATGAAGACGAGCAGGCCGACTCGGAACTTCGCGTCTTCGATCACGCGAAACAGTTTTTGTTCGGCCGCATGAAGTTTGTCTCCGGTGGCTCCCACCAATCCCTGAGCGGCGTCCCTCACCGAGTGCAGCGAATCCGCGAGCAGCATGACTGCATCGTGTTTCGTGTCCTGCACCAACTCTCCGAGATGCGTGCAGGAAGTGAGGACGTCGTTCAGGGTATTCGCGAGCTTGGCGTGCGCGGCGGCGATCGCTTGCTTGGCATCGTCCGTCGTGTCGCCCAGTTTCGACTTGATCGTCGCGACCAAGTTGTCGCAATCGCCGGCCGCGTTTCGCAGTTTCGCGACCAAGTCCGCCTTGGCTTGAGCGACCGTCCCCGGCGCGTCGCCGATGGCTTGCTCGACGCTGTTCGCCGTGCTGCGTAGCAACACGGCGAGCGTCGCGACTGGCCCGCAATCCTGGTCGATCTTATCGAGCAACAACCCCAGCAACTGCGAATGCACATCCGCGCCCAAGGCGATACCGGGCAGAACGTCGCCTCGCAGCATCCGAGCCAAATTGATTTTGAAGACCGCGTCCAAATTCCCATCGGTGAAGAGCACCGGAGCCAGCCGTGCGAGCACGGCAGCATTGATCTCGCCATTTGACACCAGACCATGAACCAAACTGGCATCCGTCAACGCATCCAGGTCGATATCGACCGCAACCAGTTGTGCCAGTTGACCGCGAACATCGGCATCGAGCGCAACACCCGCCAAGATCGCATCGCAAAGCTGGCGAGAGAGCGTCGCGTTCAAATCCACATCCGCTCGCAACAGTTGGGCAACCGTCGCTCGCAGATCCTGATTCAGTTCCGTTTGCCCGCCAAGCAGGCCGGCCACTTCGTGTTTCAGATCGCCGACTTTGCCGATCAGTTCCGGCACGATGACTCCGCAACTATTACCGATGTCTTGCAGAGCATAAGCCAGTCGATTCTCAACCATCGCGACTTTGTCGCCCGTCGCGGAAACAAGTTCACGAACGGCGACCGCCGCTTGATGAGTCTTCTCGATCAACAACCCTTTCGCACCATCCACCGCGTCGCCAGCGCAGAAGTTTCGCACGGCATCTGACAACGCATCGAGCTTGCCCGCCAACTCTTGCCGAGCCGCTCCGACGTTGTCTTTGGCGGCGGCGATCGCCACTTCAAGTGCGTTGCCACAGTCATGCAACGACGCGACCAACTGTTTGACGTCCTGAACCTTGTCGCCCGCATGACCGAGCGTGGCTTCCACGAAATCCGCCGTGCGGTGCAGCGTCTGAGCGATCAAAGCTTTGTTCGCATCGACCTTGTTGACCACGTCCGAAACCAATCCGTTGCAGGGCGCAATCGTCCCCAACAACGCCTGAGCCAACTTGGGCTCTTTCGCGATCACCTTGTCGGCCACATTCTGGGTCAGCTCCTTCGCAGAATCCGCAGCTCCGTGCAGGCAAGTTGCCAACGCCGAGACCGCGGAACCTGCTTGATCTTTGGTTGCCGCCACGAGGTGATCCGCCGCCGTGGCCGCTGTATTCAACTTGTCCGCCAACACAGCCTTGGCCTGCTCAACCGTCTGCGGCACGTTCGAGCCGCAATCCTTCAACGTGTTGGTGAGTGCTTGCAGGGCGATGACCAACTCTTGCTTGGCCTGAGTCGTCGTATCGTTGGCAGTGCCGATCGTGCTTTGCAGGACATTGCAGAGATGCTGAAGTTTCGGAACGACGATGTTCGACACATCGTGGATGTTGCAGTCCGCTCCGTTCAAAAGTTGATTGACGATGCCCGTCGCGATCTGGATTTGCTCGCCGACTTGGCCCTTCAGATTTTGCTCAACCTGAATCACCGTCTCGATGGTGCCGCCAATCAAGTCACGCGACAGAGGCTTCGGGCAAGTCACGCATCCCACAGGTGGAACGCCCGGCAGTGTCGGAAGCGTTGGCAGCCCCGGAAGCACAGGGAGACCAGGAGCCGTTGGGAGTGTCGGCAGCGTTGGGAGCTGCGGAGGATTCGGCAGCCCGGCAATCGGTGGGACGATGACAGGAGGAATAACTCCCGGCGGGAGAACACCGGGGAACCCACCTCCCCCGCCCCCACCTCCGCCACCCACAAAGATGACGTTGGCCGCTTGCCGTGCTCCAGAACCAGCACCGGCCGCCGCGGCGCAGGCATCAATCGCATTCGCGACGATCGTGCCATCTGGCATCTGAGTCCCAGTCACTCGCACAAACGAGCCTGGCTTCAAATCGCTCAACTGAGCCGGCCGACCGTTCATCGTGATGGGAGTGTTCGCCGGGATCACAAAGACCTGTGGTGCTGCGGCTCCTGTCGGATTGCAGCAGGTCATCATCGTGAAACGATCCTTGCCGACAGAGGTAATCTCGCCTTCAAAGACAGAGCCTGGCACCGATTGTCCGATCGCGGTTGCGGCCGGCTGGTCTTCCCACCAGGCCGGCAAGACTTGCGACAGCATCACCGCAGTGAACGCTGACACGGCAAGAAGAATCAATCGTGGTCTCTGGATGAACGCTCGCATGACAACCTCCTCCGACACTTGATGTGTCCCTCTGGTCCGAAGTCGGAAAAACACATGCCCGCCATGACGGTCAGCCGGTGCGTCTTCGGCTCGCCGTGTTGCGACAACGCAACGGCAAACAACATGCCGCCGAGAGCGTTCAGGCAGCCGCTTCTCAATGAACCAGTTGCCGAACCACGACAACGCTTTGCCAATCACGGAGATGTGAATGAGCAGCCAGAACAACTCACGTCGTCTTGGCTCCGGATGTGGCTCGTGACCACGAACCACTTGCAGCGTTCATTGGTCGCTCAGCAATCTCACTGGCTGAAAAATGACCGGCCCCTTCACGTCGCCGGGCCATTGCTATCATCGAACATTGGCCAAAGTGAGCCGCGAGGCGCTAGTCGCGGTTGTGTTCATCCATCCGCGACAAGCGCCTCGCGGCTCACGGATTCGTTTTCCAATGACAAAGGAACTCACGATGAGTGAGCATCGCACCGAACGGGACTCGATGGGGGACGTGCAAGTCCCGGTGGCAGCCTACTACAGCGCGCAGACTCAGCGAGCGGTCGAGAACTTTCCGATCTCCGGCTGGCCGTTGCCGCCCGGTCTGATTCATGCGCTGGGGCTGGTGAAGCACGCGGCGGGAGTCGCGAATCGTGACCTTGGCAAGCTGACGCAGACAGGCAAGAACCCGCTGAACGATCAGCAAGTCGTGGCGATGCTCGACGCGGCGAACGAGGTCGCGGCTGGCAAGTTCGACGGCGAGTTCCCGATCGACGTGTTCCAAACCGGATCGGGCACATCGAGCAACATGAACGTCAACGAAGTCATCGCGAACCGCGCGATCGAGCTGCTCGGCGGCGACCGTTTTCAAGCCGCGAAGCCGGTGCATCCCAACGATCACGTCAACATGGGGCAGAGCACCAACGACACATTTCCGACGGCCATTCATGTCGCGGTCGGCGTCGCGATCAAGACGAAACTTGTTCCTGCGTTGCGACGATTTCACCATGTGCTCGCGGCCAAAGCGGAAGCCTGGGACCAGATCATCAAGATCGGCCGCACCCACTTGGCGGATGCCACGCCCATCCGGCTGGGCCAAGAATTCAGCGGGTTCGCTCGGCAGTTGGAGCTGTCGGTCAGTCGTGCCGAAAGCGCGATCGAGCCGATTCTTGAACTCCCAATCGGCGGCACGGCGGTCGGCACGGGCATCAACACGCATCCGGACTTCGCTCGCCGTGTGTGCGAAGTGCTTGCCAACCAAACCGGCTTGCCGTTTCACGAGGCGGTCAATCACTTCGAGGCGAATGCTCAGCGCGACGGTCTCGTCGAGTGTCACGGCCAACTGCGAGCGATCGCGGTGACACTGTTCAACGTCGCCAACAACATCCGCTGGCTCGGCAGCGGCCCGCGCTGCGGTTTCTACGAAGTACAGTTGCCCGACCGGCAACCCGGCAGCTCGATCATGCCGGGCAAGGTCAACCCGGTGATGTGCGAGAGTCTGATGCAAGTGGCCGCTCGCGTGATCGGCAACGATCAGTGCGTCGCGTTCAGCGGAGCGACCGGCGGCCAATTCCAGCTCAACATCATGATGCCCGTGATGGGCCACACGACGCTGGAAAGCATCACTCTGCTGGCAAACGCCACGAACGCCATTGTCGAGTTCTGTGCCGAAAACATGGAAGCGAACGTCTCCGCCTGTGAGAGCTTTGTCGAGCGCAGCCTCGCGATGGTCACGAGCCTCAATCCGTTGATCGGCTACGAGCAGGCCGCCGCACTGGCAAAGGAAGCATTCCAGTCTGGCAAGACGATTCGTGAACTCTGCCGCGAACAAAACCTTTTGCCGGAGGACCAACTCGCAACCGCTCTCGACCCCTTCCGCATGACCGAGCCACACGTCTGATCCCTCTTCGAGCGACGAAGATTAGCTCGCTTGTCTTTGGCTCGGAGCGGACCAACTCGCCAACATCTTCTGCAATTCCAGCTCAACCTCGCGTCTCTTCATGCCATAGCGCACTTGGAGGCTGCCGATGAGTTGATCCCACTCGCCGTCAATGACTTCGAGTTCATCATCGGTGAGTTTGCCCCAACGCTCTTTGATCCGGCCTTTGTAAAACGTCCAGTTTCCGGCGATTTCTTCCCAAGTCATGATTCGTCTCCTCGACAATGCGGTCTGATCCATTGTGCGACACGCTGATCACGGACTGCTCACGCCAACTCGCTCAGCGGTGGAAGTCGAGCCCCGGATCTTCATTCGGTGTGCCCAGCATCTTGAAGTTGAACTTCGTCTCGCCATCGGGCGTCACGACCGCGATCAATGAGCCGCCGTCTTTCTTCGCAACGACTGTGCCACGACGCCGAAACGATCCGTGTCACAATTCACAACCACCCATGCCCCAAGTGGTTCTCAGAACAAGCGTCTGATTTCGGCAACGCCCTCTGTTGGGCATACCTGGTCTACGTCGGGCCGCACCGAACGATGCTCGACCAGTCACGCACCTTGCTCGACTTCCCAATCGACATCGCCGCCACCGTTCATACGGTCGCGACCGTATGGCCGCTGGCTCGGTACTGTCGCGAATGAGTTTGCAAGACATCGTTAGCGACGGGCAGCCACGGCCAGCAGGTTTGGACAATCGCTCAATCTGGTTGCTAAGAGGCTGACAAAGAACGGAACCTGAAGACTTGAATTAGACCGGCAGCCGACCGATTTGGGACAAAGTTATTGGCACACAGCCATCGTTACGCCAGTTTGATTTTCAGAAGTCGCCGGCAAATCAGCCGGACCAATCTTCGAGGGACAGGCCAGCAATCGGTTCGAAGTCTTGACGATTGCGAGTGACCAGCGTGGCTTTGTTGTGCAGCGTGATGGCAGCAATCGCGAGATCCATCTTGCCGAGACGAGGATGCAGCTTCCTCAAGTCGAGGTACGACGCGACGGCTTCGCGAGAAAATGGCAGGATGCGAATGACTCGCGCGGTTTGAGCAACCTCGTGCAGTCCGGCATAGGCGCGAGCCAGCTTTTCGGCGTCGCGCGCCTTTCGAACGGCAGTGTACCAGCCGGAAACCTGTTCCTCGAACGTGATCACGATTGTTGCGAGTTCATCGCGCGGAACGAGGACCGCTCGCGTCACGACGGCGGAATGTGCTTGACGCAACAGCGTCAGGTGGTCGGTATCGAGGACGAAAAGGCTCATAGTCGGTTCAGATCCGCGTTGACCTGCCGACGATACTCGCGCATGTTCTCCAAAACATCGTCCAGGTCGGGATGGTCCTTCCAAGTCCCGATGAGACTTGTCCAAGGCTGGTCCATCGAACGACCGACGTCCAATTCCACGACTTCGACCTGCTTGAGCCTGGCGTCGAGTTGTTCTTTCAACGCCGTCAATGTCGCTTCGCGCGTGTCCGCATCCGCCGAAAGCTCGAAGGGGTGGCTGACGAAGGCTCGATATCGGCCATAGGGCAAACGCTTCAGCACGACTGGAGCCGGAATATCCTGACGATCATGATTCATGAGCGCCGCTCATGCTCGGCAAGGCAAAGCAAAGCGATCAGCAACTTCGCCGACCTCCTGCCGCCGGCTCAATCGGACTTGATTGTCCAGGCGCTGAAAGACCCGTACGTCTTCGACTTTCTCACGCTGGAAGAACTGGTAGAGACTCCTCGCAAGATCAACTCGGCTTGGCGTTCAGTTCGTCGGGAAGGTCAGCTCGACCAGCTCGCCCGCGCGAACGGAAAGGTGTCGTGGCAGCGCCACGCGGACGAGGATGCCCCATTCGGGCAGGCGGGAGTCGCGGAGGTGTTGTGATGGAACCGGCTCGAATTGCGAGCCGACTTGTTCGATCGTCGTTTCTTCCGAGTGCAACAACGAATGTCGCCGACGGACTCGTACCCGATCCGCCGGAACGGGGTGCAGCGCTTGATCGGCACGGACGAAGGTGACGATGTAGCGACGCTCGTGCGAGGCGATCGTGACGATCGGATCGCCGAGCTTCACACGTTGACCCGGCCAGGCGTGAATGGCCGCGACCTCGCCCGCGAACGGAGCACGAATCACGAGTCCGTCGATCTGCCGCCGGACTTCGTCCATGCGTGAAGTTTGGGTTGTGATCGCCGCCTGCAAGGGAGCCAGCAACGGAGCGACCTCTGGCAGACGCAGCGGCGGGTAGTCGTCGAAACCGGTTTCGGCTTGAGCGATCTGACGGTGTTGTTCGGCCAGCGTTTTCTCGTTGGCCGCGATGCGTGCGGCGACTTCATCACAGGCGAGTCGAGCTTGCAGAGATTCCAGTTCCGTCGCCGCCCGCAATTGCGGAGTCGATTGTCGAAAGAGCACCTCCGCTCGGTCAGCCGCCGCGTCGAGACGTTGTTCCAGAATCCGATCGACCGCGAGCTGGACTTGAGTCTGCAACGCGGAGACTCGGCGTTGCTCCCGTCGCCAGGCCAAGCGGATTTGTTCGTGAAGGTGATCTCGCTGTTGATTCGAAAAGTCGAACGACAGCTTGCCCGTCGCCGCTTCGACCTCCAGTTTGATCCGCGCGAGTTCCGCTTGTTGAGTCACCAACTGCTGCGTCAGCAACGGATCGTCCAAACGTGCGAGCACTTGATGGGCCTCGATCTTGTCGAGCACTTGCCAGCGTTGTCCGTCCGCCGGTTCGGTCAACAAGCCGCTCGCCCCGGCAGTCATCATCGAGCGGATCGCTTCAACTTCGCCGATCGTGTGCGGAGCCGGAATATCTTGATGCCACATCCACAGCACGAGGCCGGTCAAACCAGCGAACGCGAGCGGCGGCAGAAACCGTTGTCGCAATCGCTGTGAGCGAACGGCCCACGGAGTCGGAATGCGACTCTTCCGGCCATTGGACGGAGAGATTGGGAGTACGCTCGCCACGAACTACATCTCCCATTCTTCGTGATGCACGACCAGCGACACGTTGCTGAAACCGACGGCTTCGTTCAACTCTTGGCGAAGCTCCTCGTGGCGTGCGGGGTCACGAAGCAGCAAGGCGTAAGTCACCTCGCACGAGCCGCTCGACAAGGCAAACGCTGATGTCGATTGCGCACGAATGCGAGCGCAATGTCGATCCAGAATCTCCCGCAGCCGAGCCTGCAGCATCTGCAAGTCGCCGAGCAATGAGACTCGCAGCGAGACGTCATGCGTGTGTCGGCTGCCGAATAACGTCAGCCGCAAATAGGCGAACGCGACCGTCATGCACAGCATCGTCACGACCGCCGTTGAATATCGTTGTGTCCCAACCGCCAGCCCTTCGATGATGGCCCACAACACAAAGGTCGTGTCTCGCGTGTCCTTCAACACGTTCCGAAAGCGGACCATCGCAAACACCGCGACCATGCCAAACGCCAGCGCGATGCTTCCCGCGACCAGCGACATCATCAAGCCGACCAGCGGCGGCATGACGACCAACGACGCCACAAACGTCTGCGAGTACGACAACGTCCGATGCGTCACTTGATAAACCCAGCCGATGATCTGGCCGATCAATAACGCCAGCAGCATTCCAAATACGACGCCAGCCAGCCCGTGGGCCGGTGCTCCGTGATCGGAGTTGAGCAGCGTCTCTAAGAATGGCGGCATCGAAGTTACTCACGGTGCGAGCGGAAGAGATTCTCCCAGTCTTCACAATTCACATAGGTCAAAGTCTGAGGTTGTCAGGTAACACTGAAGAGAACACTCGACCTGCGGTGCCGCGCGATGCAGGTTATGAGGGTTGCATGAGAACTGCGGCGAGAAATCATCGCCTCACTCTGAAGCGAACACCGTCATCGGCCGGAACGCGATAGCGTCCAGTTCGAACGTCTGTTGGAGATCCGAACCGGGGGCTAGCGCCCTCCGGCTGATTCGCCTTTGCCAATTGTCGGTTTCAGCGCGACGTGTCGATCAATCACCGTGTTCCGAAACCGCGGCCCGCTCGAACGCACTCGACGTACTTGGGAACCGAACAACGCTCAAGACCGAATTGCTGTACGAGCTGGTGCATCCAAGCGGGGTAGCGTTCGTTGAACTTCAGTTCAAGCACGACACCCTGAATCGGTGCCGCCGCGCCAGAGGCCGGAACCTGCAAGCGTTCGCCGGGGCGATACGGAGCGCCCCAAATTTCGCGATCGAAGGTGACGCGAACATTGTCGTCGTTCCGGCCGACGTAGGCTTCCCGTTGATAGACAACGTAGGTGATCCCTGATGCACGCAGTTCCGCTCGCAGCCGCCAGAACTCGTCCCAAACTTGTTGTGCTTCAGAGGTGACGGCGCGTCCCGATTGATGACTGCGCAGCGCGGGGACTTGTCCGGCCATCGCGAGTTCCACTTGATCACGCGGCGCGGCGACTCGCTGTTTGATGATGACTTGATTACGCCGCCGCTTGATCTCACAGAAGACCGGCGAGTCAGGCTGGCTGTCGTACAAGCGGATGCGCAATTTGTAGCGCGACTCCCAGCCATCGACCGTTTGTTGAAACAACGTCATGGCGGGCGAATCGAGATACAGACTGCAAACGGGATAACCCACTCGTGGATTCGCCGCCGCGAACGTGTCCGGCTGAATGTACGGTCCCACCGCATCACGAAATGCCTGAGCCACACGCTCCGTCAACAAGTACTTCAATTCAAAACGGCGTGGCAGCACGAGTGAATCCTTTTGTGGCTCTCCGCCATGTGTTGAATACGAATTCATGAGCCGGAACGCGCTAGCGTCCGGTTCGAAATGTGATGCGACTCTCGAACCGGATGCTAGCGCGTTCCGGCTGATTTACTGAACCCGAAAATCAAGTCGTGACGCAGCTCCAGTGGCCCGACACCGCACACCAAAATCAGTTCAACCAATCGGGAACGAGCGAAAATGTTTCGTCGATCTCAACGGTCAGCCCGACAAACGTGTCGCCGATGTTCTTACCGGTCCCGTTCCCTCCGGCGAGTTTATCCACCGACGTGCTGCCGCCGGTGGCGAGGTCGCCGATGATTTTGTCCGCTCCGAGTTCGCCCAGCACGGTGTCGCTGTCGAGGCCGCCGGTCAGTGAGTCGTTGCCGAGGCCGCCGAGGAGTGTGTCCGAGCCGACACCTCCCGTGATGGTGTCGTTGCCGTCGAGTCCCGCGAGGCCATCGTTGCCCGCTCCGCCGTCGAGCACGTCGTTGTTCGTGCCGCCGATCAGCGTGTCGTTGCCGTCGTTGCCGATCAGCGTGGTCGGGCCGGTGAAGGCTCGCGCGTCGAACTTGTTGTCGTAGTCGCCGCCGGTCAGGCGCGCGGCTTCGATGTTGCTGAGCGAGTCGATGCCGAAGCCGGTCAGTTGCGAGTTCGTCAGCACGAAGTCCGCGTCGCCGGTTTCGCTGAGCGTGTCGGTGCCCAGTCCACCGTCGAGAATGTCGTTGCCGTTATCGCCGTAGAAGAAGTACGAGCCAGCCGGCTCGCCAGAGAGGACATCGTTCCCCGCGCCGGAGTTCAGCGAGTCCGACTGATAGCCGCCGATGAGCGTGTCGGCTCCGTTGCCGGAAAGCAGCGTGTCGTCGCCATAGAAACCATCGAGCCTCACTTTGCCGGTGAAGACGCGCGTGTCGAACAGGTTGCCGCTGTAGCCGCCTGTGAAATCGAGCTGCTCGACGCTGCTGAACGTGTCCTGCTCGCCGCCGCCGTACTTTGTGATGCGCAACTTTCCTGGCTGGCCGACGATGGCGGAGACGACCATGTCCGCGTCGGCGACATCGCGCACGACATCGGTCCCATTGCCGCCGACCAGCACGTCGCTGCTCCCACCGCCGAACAGCGTGTCGTTGCCGTCGCCGCCATCGAGCGAATCATCGGCCTCGCCGCCGTCGAGCGAATCGTTCCCCGCGCCGCCGAGCAGCGTGTCCGAGTTGTAGTCGCTCCCGCCAAACAGCGTGTCGTTGCCGGCGAGTCCGTTGAGCCTGTCGATGCCGCTACCGCCATCAAGGCGATCGTCCTTCGAGCTGCCGGTGAGCGAGTCATCACCCGCGCCGCCGAGCAGCGTCGCGAGACCCGTTCCGCCGATGAGCGTGTCGTTGCCGTTGCCGCCATCGAGCGACGTCGCACCGCTTGTCCCGCCGGTCAGCGTGTCGCTTCCCTCGCCGCCAATCAGTGTCACTCGGCCAGTGAAGCCGCTCACTTTGAGGTTGTTCGCCGACGCACCGCCGGTGAGTCGCACTGCTCCGAAGCCGCTGAGCTTGTCCGTACCGAGACCCGTCAGCGAAGTCGCCGTCATCGTGAAGTTGACGTCGCCCGATTCGATCAGCGTGTCGCTCACATCGCCGATCAGCGCATCGTTGCCGAGATTGCCGGTGAGCAAGTCGGCCCCCACTCCACCGGTGAGACTGTCATCGCCGCCGTTACCGATGAGCGTGTCGTTGCCGTTGCCACCGAGCATCGTTTCCTTGCCCGCCCCGCCGACAATCGAATCGTTCCCCTCGCCACCGTCGAGCAACGTGCCCGCCAACACGTTCGACGTGAGCGTGTCATCGCCGCCGAGTCCGAGCAGCGTGAGCTTTTTCGCGAAACCGGTCGGCACCGAGACGACCGACAGCGCATCGAAACCGGTTCCTCCCGCGAGCGTGACTCCGTTGTTTGGCACGCCGAAGCGCACGATCGGTGCGCTCGCGTGCGACGTCAGACTGACCGCCAGTCGCGTCGCGAGTGCCGGATCGACGGCGATTTGCGCGGCGATGTTGCCCGGAAGCCGCGTGCTATCAACTTCAAATCGGCGATCGGTCGCAAGCTGCGTGTCGGTCAGGAACGACACGTTGGTGTGCTTCACCAGCATCGTGCCGATCGCGACCTCGCCGGCGTTCGCTCCGGTCGCTCGATAAACGACGCTCGGCACGGCCGTCGCCGCGCCGACGAGTCGCACGTCATCGACGCCCGTCCCGCCGAAGATTTCGATCGTCTTGTTGCCGAGTCCGCCGACGAGATCAATCGTCGCGACGTCGTCACCTCCCGCGAGGCTGACGAGAATCCGCGACCCGGTCACGCTGGCGAGCGGCACTCGGAGTTCGTTCGCGTTGACCTGCACGCTGTTCGGCACGTTGAACGCCGCAACCGTGCGACCGGTGTTGCGGATCGCGAAATAGTTGTTGCCAGTCCCAGCAACGAAGTCGATCGTCAGCGTGTCGATCGCTCCGCCGACAACGGTCGCTTCGATCAACAAATTCCCGCTCGCGTCGCGCGAGACAAGCATGTCCGACGCTTGAGCGATCCCGGCACTCGGAGTCGCTCCGATCCAACTGGCCGGATCGAAGCCCCAGTTCGCTCCCGCGACGCGCGTCAGCGATTGACCGCCGCCGTCCGCCGTTGTCGGCCACGGGGCGACGTCGTCGAACTCGACCGCGTCTTCCAAAATCATCGGAATAAAGTTCGGCTCGGTCGCGGGAGGCTCATCCGGCTTGAGCAATCGAACGGTGCCGCCGCCGTCGTCGAGATGTCCTTTGAAGCCGCCGAACAGCACGGCGGATTGCGGAAGGCCATACGTCTCGCGGAACAGTCGCACGCGGTCGGCGTTGAGCAAGTCGGCCGGATCGAACGGCACAATCACCAGCCGAGCATTCGCCGCGAGCGTCGTCCCGGCGGCGAATGTGAACTGAATGTCTCCCGCGATGCGCCAGTTCGTCAGCGTGACAGTCGCGTTCATGCGGTTTTGAATCTCGACGAATTCAAGATCGTCCTCGTTGACGTTCGGCAGCTCGGTCGGGTGATACATCACTTCGCTAATGACGACTTGGCCGAGTCGCGGGCCGGAGTTGGCTCCGCCGAGCGTCAGCGAGGACATCGGCACGAAGCGGCTCGGCACCAACGACGGCACATCGGGACGCGGCCACAAGCCGAACGATTCGCCGTTGAGGGCCGCTCCGAAATCGACATGGTCGATGAACTGCGTCAAGTTGTGATTCACGTCGGCAGCGACGAGCCAGACGTTGTCGCCGTGAGCCGCGTCGAGCCGGAAATCATTCGGATCGGTCCCGTCGCTACTGTCGAAGTCGGATTCGTCGAACACGAGATAACTCAGCGGCGCGAGCGTCGTCCCGTTCGGGATGCGGAACTTTTTGTAGTCGCCGTTCGTGTCGCTCAAGTACCAGCCGCTGAGATCGATCGTCGCGTCCGTCGGATTGAAGAGCTCGATCGCATCCACTTGCGGCAGGTCCGTGTGCGTCAGCACTTCATTGATGACGACGCTGCTGATCGGGCCGACTCCCGCGACGCCGGGTGAACCGTGAATTTCGGTGCTCGCACGCCAATGCTGCGGGTCATCCAAATTGCCGGTATTCGCGACCGCTTCGAGCGAACTGCCGAGTCCGTCCGCTCGGTTCGGCCACGCACCGCTGTCGTTGTACGTCACGTCGAGCAACTTCGTGCCGTCCCGTTTGAGCAACTTGATCGTCTCGCCGCTGTCGCTGAGCGAGCCTGTGAATTCACCCGCGATCGGCTGGCCGAGTCCGTATTTCGTTTCAAAGGCATCGCGGTTTTGCACCACGAGAATGCGCTCGCCGGGAGCGAGCGTTTGATACGCGCCGTTCGTGAAGTCGAACTCGACCCCCTCACTGAACCGCAGCTCGGCGAGGTCGATGATGTTCGCACCGATGTTTTGCAGCTCGATGAACTCGGTCGGCTCGTTGCCGAGCGGGTTGTAGTAGATCTCGGTGATCGTCAGGTTGCTCGCAGACGGAGCCTCGTTGACGAAGAAGCGGGCTTCATCGAGCGCCGACCAAGTGCTCCCCTCTTTTGTTCGAACACGGATCAGGCCGGATGAGTTGACGTCGATCGGCGTGCCGTTGAAGCCGGTGGTGATCAGCTCGGCATCGAAGCTGATGTCGCTGCTATCGGGGAGCACTTGATGTACTTCGACCGCGAGCACGTTGCTTCCCGTGACGAGCAAACTGCGATCGAGAGTGAACTCGAAGAAGGTCGATTCATCCGCACCGCTCGAAGCGAGCGTGCCGAAGGCGATGTCTCCTTCGGGCATGTTGCTGCGCGCGACCTCGGTTCCGTTGAGGTACACGACCGCGCCGTCATCGCGCCGCATCCGCAGCGTCAATTGGCTGACGCTGGCGGGATCAGTCACGTTGAACGACTTGCGAAAATAAGTCGTGATCTGCTTGTTCGCCCCGTCGCTGCCGAAACTGACCGTCGTCGCCTCGTCGCCGTCACCGTAGCCGAGTTCCGCGTTGCCGCTTGACCAGCTTGAGTCGTTGAACGCGGAGGCTCGCCACGCGGTCCCTTGATTGCTGCCGTTGTCGAGATATTTCCACTCGGCCCCCCGCGCGATCAACGTGCCGGTATCAACTCCCGTGTCGAACAGGATCGCGTTGGGATTGATCCCGCCGCCGATCAGTCGCGGGTCGCTGCCGTCGAGCGTGTAGTAGACGTCGCCGGTCGGCGCGGTGAGAAACAGATCGAAACCGGTCGCCACTGGCCCGCCACGCTGGCTGAACTGCGGAGCGTCGATGCTTGAAAACAGCGGAGCCGCCGCACCTCGGAAGTTGTCCGCATTCGCGTCGAACAACACCGCCTCGCGAAGTTGCTGCAACAAGATGTTGTTGCGCGGCGGGATGAAGTTGTTGACGATATTGTCGAGCACATTGAGCCAATCGGCCTTCGTCAGCGGTGGGTCACCTGGCGCACGCTTCGAGTCGCCCCAGCGCGCGGACTCGGCGATGATCGCCTGCTGAATTTCGTTCGTGCGATTGAGGAACCGCGCGGTCGCGGCGTCTTGCGTCAACGCGCCGCCGTTGAAGAGATGCTGCTGCACCGAGTCGCCGAAGGCCACGCGGAACTCTTCGACGTGCATCAGTTGTTGCAGAATCCATTGCGGCGAACTTCGA
Source organism: uncultured Planctomyces sp. (assembly GCA_964539995.1). Classification (GTDB taxonomy): domain Bacteria; phylum Planctomycetota; class Planctomycetia; order Planctomycetales; family Planctomycetaceae; genus SXKJ01. The sequence goes on along the minus strand of CAZILR010000008.1, from coordinate 5,390 downwards.
TCGAACGACTCGCCCGCCGGGAACGGCCCGACGCGATTCTCGTTCGCGTTGAGCAGCGTGTGCTCCGAATCGTGCGAGAAGAACTGAAAGCCCTGCCGATTGTCCGCCGCTCGACTGCGGATGCCGTACCAGTTGTTGGGAGCTTGATTGCCGAGAAACGCGGAGACCGGCGCGTCGAGATTGCCGCCCCACATGGCGATCAGGTTGTAGTCGATCAAATTATCAACATCGAGCAGCACCTCGAATGCCGCGTTGTCGCTGCCATCCGGGTTCTTGCCCTGCAGCTTGAGGTACTGGTTGTAGCGCTCGGTCGCGTCCGTCGTCGTGGCGATCTCGTTGACCGCGTCGTACAAGCGTTGCCACGCATCAAGATTTCCGTCGGTCGCGGTGATGACATACGGCCCCGCCTCGACTTTGACGACGTCGTAGTCCGCTTCGTCGCCGCCGAAGTACGTCTCGGCATAGTCCGCTTCGGATCGCTCCTGCGTTTGATAGATGCCCCAGTATTGGCCGTTGATATAGAGGTGATAGAAGTTACCGCGCGTGTAAGGCTGCCCCATCGCGTGCTGCGTGTCGCGTGAGAAGATGTCGCGGACCATGATGTTGTTCGGATCGCCGAGGAACGACCACGAATAGTTCTGCGACGTTCGCAGGTCGAACTGCTGAAAGACATCGGTCCCCTCTTTACCGAACAGCGGGAAATTGAGCGTCGCGTCGCCGTACTGCTCGCGGAAGAAGAACCGCAGCGCGTGCTTCGGATTGTCGCCACTGCGACTGAACCCGCCGCGCACGCGCAGACCAGCGTTCGCTTGAAAGCCCTTCGAGCCATCCGGATTGATGAGTTCGATCGACCCCGGCCGCTCCCATTGAATACCGCTGCCTCCCGCGTTGACGTAGATGCCGCTGCTGGGATCGAACAGATTCGCCGCGTCGGTCGTGACACTGAAAGTCGGGATCGCCTTGAGCGCGTCGATCAACTGCGGCCCGTAAGTCGGATCGTGTACGACGTCCGGGTCCATGCCGTAGTCGAGGTCTTGCCCGTTGACCGGCCCGGTCGGGAAGCCGGCGGGAGTCTCTTCGTTCGGAGATTGTTGAATGACGTCGCTCAAGAACAAGTACGTCTGCGTATCGACGTCGCTCGCGGCAAAGTTGGCTTTGAACGCGGCGGCTCGCAGCACGGTCGTCTTCGAGAGATTCAGCGGCGACGTGTAAACCGTCCCGTGCGAATCGGTCGGCGTGCTGCCGTCGGTCGTGTAACGGATCGTCGCGCCGGGAGTCGCGGTCGTGATCGCGACGGTGATCGGCTGCGTGTAAAAGCCGTGATCGACGCTGAACTTTGTGTCGGCCACTTGATCGATGAAGCCCTGCAAGTTCGCGCTGCCGGGAGTCGGCGTGTCGAAGAACTGCGGCGGCAAGACGCTCAGGCCGGTCGCGATCAACTCCGGCGTCAGCAGGAACGACGCGTCGCTCTTCGCGTTGTTGAGCGCTTGAAACGCGAGCACATTGCGACCGATCGTCAGCAGATTCTTGAAGCTGTTGAGATTGATCGACTCGACCGTGCGCGATTGCTCTGACGTGCGCGAAGCGGTCGCGGCAGAGGTGACCGTCAGCGTGTTCGGTGCGTTCCGCTGCGCGATCTTCGTCCCGTTGAGATACGCGATGAAGCCGTCGTTGTACCGCATGTTGAGCGTGAGATTCTCGACCCCCGCCGGGTTCACGACATCAAACGGTATTCGCAGCCACGCGGTCGAGTTCACGTTCTTAACGCTGGTTTGCACGTCGGTCTTCGCGCCAGCGGTATCGGCGGTCGTCACCTGCCAGCCGAGCGTGCCGTTTGACAGCAAGCGATACTCATTGCTGTCCACAAAGTTGTCGTTGCGGAAGCCCTGCCGAATCGCGATCTCAAACGAATCGCCGCCACCGCGTTCATAAAACATCGAATCGAGCGTCGCCGTGATCCCGCCCGCCGGAACGGTGAATTGGCCGACGGTCCAATCGTGACCGCGCGGATTCTCGAAACGAATCTCGTTCGCGGGACTGGAGTCCGAGTTGAACTTGTTCGTGAACGTCACGCCCGACAGCCGCAGCAATCCGCCGTCATCGCTGCCGAAACCGATCATCCAGTTCCCCGCCGGAATGAACACCGTCGCTTGAGCACGCAACGCGATGTCGTCCTGACTCTCGTCGTTGACGCCGTTCGGATAGGGCTGATTCGTCCCGAACCGGCCGCTGTTGCTCGGATAGTCGATGACCTGTGCGGTCGTCCGACTGTCGCTCGCGAACGTGTAATCACCCGCCGTGAAGTTGCCGTTGAAAATCGCTTCGGCTTCGGTCGTCGTGTCGATGGACCCGTTGCTACCGCCGTTGACATCAATGAACCGCACGCCGATGCCCGGAGCCGCAATGCCGAAACCGATCCCCGTCGTCACGCTCTTCCAACGCGAGTCGATCGCAAAGTTCGGCTGCATCCAAGTCGTCAGCCGCGAGGTATCGGTCGCGTTCGGCACGAGCAAATCACCAACCGTCCCGCTCGTCACCAGCCGCGATTCCGTCAGCAACCCAAACGAGACATCCTTCTGTTGCTGTGGAAAACTCGGCGAGAACTCTTGAGCCACACTCCGATTCGGCCGCACGAGCGCGAGGTATTCCCCCGCGTCGTTCAACGAGAAGTTCGTGTGCAACTCCCCCGACTGGCGATCCTTCCCCGACGCAAAGACGACTCGATACTCGTCCGCCGCCAGCGTGACGTTCGGAAACTTCCACTGCGTGAGCTGCCCCGGATTGTCGGTTAAATACCAACCGTTGAGGCTGATCGCATTCGCCGTCGGATTGTGAATCTCGATCCAATCCGACGAGTTCCCATCTTCATCCAACAAGCCGCCCCCGTTCTTGGCGAGGAACTCGCTGATGAACGGCTCGGTCGAAGTCATCAGACCGCGAGCTTCCAGCCGCTCCGCCACCTGAGCCAACCCCGACCTCCGCCAGCCGTGTCTGCGATCTCGTTCAATTCCCCCAAGTTGTCGGCGCATGAAATCGAGAATCAGGAACGTACTGCTGAGTTTTTGAAGACGCCGTCGAATCGGAGGTATCACGAGAGACTGCCCTTACAAAGGTGAACGGAACAAGGCACGGCACGTTGTGGCAGAACACGAACGCGCACGGCCACGGCCAGCGTAAGGCCGTCGAGATGGGAGCGTCAATCAGCCTTCGATTCCACGCGCTAAGGCATAGCAAGACGTCAGGTCGCCTCCTCCGCAACGAGTTGATTAACCACGACTCAACCCGCCCGCTGAGTGAGTTGTCGTACCGGGTTCTCGAAAACGCCGCTGATCGCACAGCCGCAGCAGCTTCCGAATCGCACACATGACCGTGACTTTTTCGTCCTTGGCAAATCAGCCGGCACGCGCTAGCGTCCGGTTCGAAACATCCAGCGATTGTCGAACCGGACGCTATCGCGTGCCGGCTCATCGAACCAATCATCTCTGGCCGCGACAGAATACGCTGTTGGCCGAATGACGTCTGCCGTGCGAGTTGCAACATTCTCAAATCGAAGCGAGGACGCCAGAGACGGCGAAGGACATCCACCATGCGAACTCCGCTCATCGCCGGTCTGGCAATTCTCGTTCTGAACCTGGCTGCCGAGTCCATCGTCGTCGCAGCGAACGACAAGCCGAATGTGTTGCTAATCGTCGCGGACGATCTCGGTTACGCGGATGTCGGCTTTCACGGCTGCAAGGACATCCCGACGCCGCATCTCGACCGGCTGGCGGCGGCGAGCGTCCGTTGCTCGAACGGTTATGTGACGCATCCGTTTTGCAGTCCGACGCGAGCCGGCCTGTTGACGGGTCGCTATCAGCAGCGATTCGGACACGAGAACAATCCCGCGTGGAAACCGGAGAGCACGGTCTTGGGATTGCCGTTGTCGCAGACGACGTTGCCGCAAGTGCTCAAGTCCGCCGGCTACACGACGGGCGCGGTCGGCAAATGGCATCTCGGAGCACATCCGCAGTTTCATCCGAATCGGCGCGGGTTCGATGAGTATTTCGGTTTGCTCGGCGGCGGGCACATCTACTTGCCCGGCGGCAAAGGGGGAGCCGAGTACACCATCCCGATGGACCGCAACGGCCAGCCGGAACCGCTCGACGGTTATCTCACGGAAGTGCTCGGCCGCGAGGCGTCCGCGTTCATCACGCGGCACAAGGCGGAGCCGTGGTTTCTGTACCTCGCGTTCAACGCACCGCACACGCCGCTGCAAGTCACCGACAAGCAGCTTGACCGTGTGAAACACATCACCGATGAGACGCGCCGCAACTACGCCGGCCTCGTCGTCGGCCTGGACGATGCGATCGGTGAAGTGCTGGCCTCGCTGAAGAGCAGCGGGCAAAGCGAGAACACGCTCGTCTGGTTCCTCAGCGACAACGGCGGGCCGATCGGAGTCACACACAGCCAGAACACGCCGCTGCGTGGCGCGAAAGGACAAGTCTTTGAAGGAGGCGTGCGCGTCCCGTTCCTGATCTCGTGGCCGCTGCGGTTGCCGGCCGGCAAGACGTTTGACGCGCCGGTGCATTCGCTTGACGTCTTCGCGACGGTCGCCGCGCTCGCGAATGCTCGCGTGCCGGAGTCGCACTCTCTCGAAGGCGTGAACTTGCTGCCGTCTCTGACCGGCACGAAGTCTGACGCTCCGCACAAGCATCTCTTCTGGCGAACCGGCGGCGGAGCGAAGTTCGCCGTCCGCGAAGGGGACTGGAAGCTGACCGCCGAAGACCCCTCCAAGCCGCAGCTCTTCAACCTTGCCTCCGACGTCAACGAATCGAAAGACCTCGCGGCCGAGCACCCTGAAGTCCTCGCGCGATTGCGTGCCGCCTACGACGCCTGGAACTCCAAGAACATCGTCCCCGGATTCGAGAACCCGCAACCGAACCAAAAGAAGAAAGCCGCGAAAAAGTGAGCGATCGGCTTGCGACGAAGTCGATGGGGACGTTTGCCTCAATGAGATTGAGGAATCGGCTGGCCGGCAGCAACAGCGTGAGCAGCAGGCCGAGACAGCCAACTCCTACGCCAATGTTCATCCAGGTTCGTTTCATCTCGAGACCTCAAACACCACTTTGCCGTCGAGGGAATAGACGATGTCATTTCCCGGCGGGACTGGCTTGGCGGTCGCTTCCGGCGGGGGCGGAAGTTTCTTGGCGTCTTCTCTTGGAAGCAGCTTGCGCAACATTGAGAACAATTGGCCGCCCGATCCGAAGCGTTACACGCCGCCGTTGTCTTGGCCGTCGAGGCCGATGCTCCACAGCAAGCGGCGCGACGGATCGTAGCGCAGCGACAGATCGTCGATCGGGTCGCGCGGCAGTTCGTTCAGCAGCTTCGCATCCAAGAGTTCCTGAAGCGAT
>CAZILR010000007.1:0-27784 GCA_964539995.1 uncultured Planctomyces sp. | reverse complement strand
TCAACCAGACGAGCAGGACGGTTTCCCAACGCCACGCCTCGGAGAACGAAGCGGCCACGTCCTGCCAATTGCTGGCCAGAATCAGCAATGCGAAGCACATGGCCGCGCTCGAAACCGCTGCGAAGGCACGAGTCCACACCCAACGGATTTGAGGTTCCAGCCACGTAAAGAGCCGATCCGGGTCAAACAACTGCTTGCGATAAAAGAGCAGGCTCTGCCGTTGATTGGGGGTGAAGTCCTCGTCGTCCTCGTCATCCGCGAGGCGTTTCGTGACCGAGACTTTTTTTGTTTCGTCTTCGGACTTCGACGATTCGAGGAACTTGCGAGACTTGGCGATTTCGATGAAGTCATCGACGTCTTGTGCGGAGATCTCTTCGCGAAACTCTTTCTCAAACGCTTCCAGCAGCGAATCGATTGTGGCGATGCCATCGAACTTCTGCAGCAGAAAGGCTTCACCGGCACCGATGCTGAAGTACTCGCGTTCGGTTGGCAGCTTGACGACGAAGTCCTCGTCGGTCAGCCGTTGCACGACAGCATCGCTTCGCAGCTTCGGCAATGTCGCAGTGGCGGTGGACATGATTCCGACTCATTCCGATGGAGCCGGAAGGGCCTTGAGAAATGCGTCGATGTTCGGCCCAACTAACAGCACCTCGCGGCTTTCCTCTTCAGAAAGCACATGCACCATGAAGGGCCGCCCCAATTCCAAACAGCGAGCGGCTCGATGATGGCCGTCGATCAGCACATGCCCGTGAAGCACGTTGCCGTCCGGTTCGGGATACCAAATGTGGGCGATGATGCCGGGAAAGTCCGGGTTCACATGTTTGACGTGCTGCGGATAGATCCGCGAGGTATCGACGCTGAACGTCACATCGTCTGGTTCGAGTTCGACGGGTTCCCGACCATCGCTCGTCAGTTCGCGAGCCTTATCGACGTCGAACCGATAAATGTTCTGCATGTAGCGAAATGTTTCCGAACCACCACGGCAGTGGGGGCACTCTTCGCGACTGCTCGTAGCTTTTGACGCCGCGCGAGTTCGCTTGGTCTGAGTTCTCTTCTTTTGCTTCGCTTTTGTTGTTGTCGCCATACCGATGTTCCGATCGTGATTTTGCGGAGATTTCGCAAAGGCTGCGGAACTCTAGGACATGGCCGCGAGCCGCCGGGGACTTGCTGCCTGATTCGATCAACTGGCCAGCGAGTCGAACGGACGGACCCCTCACAACCGACACAAAAGGACTGACAGTAGTTCCAAGTTCGGCTACGTCGGGGCGGCTTATCCTTCGCCAAACGTGGAACTACTGACTGACGGCAATGCAAAAAACCGGTTGGCAAACATCGTTGCCAACCGGCCCAGTGGATTATTTCAGTCGCACCCATCGGTGCGGCTTGGTTCGCTAGACGAGACTAGCGTGTGCGATCTTGCTTTCCGTTCGGCGAACCGTCGCGACCGCCGTTGCCGAAGCCATTATTGCCCTTCTTGCAGTTCTTCTTTGACGAGCCGTGCTTCTTGGAACTGCCGTTCTTTTTGCACTTCTTGGAACTGCCGTTCTTCTTCGAGCTGCCGTTCTTCTTGCACTTCTTGGAGCTGCCGTTCTTCTTCGACGAGCCGTGCTTCTTGGAGCTGCCACCTTTCTTCGAGCTACCACCTCGGCCGCTGCCGTTGTCGCAGTCGTCGAAGGCAAAGCACATCGCACTGGGAACGATGCGGTCTTCCAAACGGGTGATCTTGAAGCGGGTCGTGCGGGCGGTTGAGTCGGACATGTTGCTGGCTCCCTGAAGTTTGAGTGAGAACGGAAAACTGAAAGTTGTTGCGGACGATCCCTCGTTTGGCAGGAGCCGTGCCAAACCGAGCCGAGTCACAAAACATTGTCGTAACTGGTTGCCACTGTTCAGGCTTTTGAACGCGAACAAAATTGAGTCACGCTTCGCATCACGTTGCAGGAAATCCACACACGACGTTGATGACGTGGGCTTCCAGCAACACCTCGCGCTGGACGATGTCGAAAAGTCCCTCAAGCGAGCAGATTGGAAAACTCTTTGATGCTTGAGTCGCGAACGGCACCAGTAACTTCCTTGCAACCGCTAGGACTCCTACGAATCGCAAAGCCGATGCTTCGCGCGAAACTGTGACGGCTTGGGGAAATGTGCGGCTTCAATAGGTCGTGGAAAAGCCTGCCTCACCAACGTCACGCATGTTTCACCATTCGTGGCAGAAGGTGTTGTCAGGGAGTTCTGCCGTCGTTGTCCATCGGAATCCGTTTTCGGCTGCGTCTCAATGTTTCTCAACAAGTGGTTCTCATCACCAATTCGACCGACACGAACGCCAGGGCTTCCTGTCCCTCCGAGACGTCGTGCGCTGCAATTGACCGAGTTGGAAGATCGAATCCTCTACAGCGCCGCTCCTGTTCCAACAGGTGAGGTGGCACCAGATGGGGGAGCGGCCCAGCCGGTCGTTGATCTGCACACACTGATTGATCTGGGAGTCGATCCCGGATTGGCCGCGATGGATGCCGATTTGAAGAGCGATGGTGGCGAGTCACCGGCGGTCGATGCGTCGCTGGATTCGCAGAACGATGATTCGCCCAAACTGGTCGATGTCACGGCAGCGGTGAATTATCCCGACGTGCGGCATGAGTTGGTGTTTGTCGATTCTCAAATTGAGCAGCATTCGGAATTGATGGACGCCTTGCGTGAGTCGTCTGATCCCAATCGAGTGATCGACGTGGTGGTCCTGGACGCGAACCGAGATGGCATCGACCAAATCACCGAGGCACTGGCGGGTCGGCAGGATGTCGATGCGGTGCATGTGCTGAGCCACGGGACCGAAGGTGCGATCAAGCTGGGCGGGACATGGTTGCACGACGGAAATCTCGGAGGTTACGCGGGGCAGATTGCTCAGTGGCATCACGCACTGTCGGACGGTGCGGACCTGCTGGTCTATGGCTGCGACTTGGCGGCGACGGAACGTGGGCAGTTTCTCATCGAAGCGTTGCAGACGCTGACCGGCGCGGATGTCGCGGCCAGCACGGATGACACGGGATCGGCGCGGCTAGGTGGCGATTGGGTTCTGGAGCATGTGGTCGGAACGATTGAAACGAGCGTGGTCGTCGGAGAGTCGATGCAGCGGGACTACGACGCTTTGCTGGCAACCTTCACGGTCACGAACACGAACGACAGCGGCTCTGGATCGTTACGGCAGGCGATCCTCAACGCGAACTCGCTCGCGGGGCTAGACACGATCACATTCAATATCGCCGGGGCTGGCACGCACACGATTGCACCGACCTCCGCGTTGCCGACGATTACCGACGCGGTGATTCTCGACGGCACGACTCAGCCGGGTTTCGCTGGGACACCGGTCATTGAGCTGACCGGCATTTCGACCGGGTCGAGCGTGAACGGCCTGACCGTCGATGGGACGGGGAGCACGATTCGCGGCCTCATGGTTCACCGGTTCGGCCTGAGCGGCATCGCGCTCGCAGGGGGCGGCGGGCATACGCTTGAGGGGAACATCATCGGGACCGACGTGTTCGGCACGAGCGGCTTGGGCAACGGCGTTGATGGCATCGAAGTTTTCTCGGACAACAACACGATCGGCGGACTGACGGCCGCACAGCGAAACATCATCGCCTCGAACTCGGACGACGGCATCGACATCGATGGCCGGACGGGCAACGTGATCCTGGGCAATTACATTGGCACGGACCTGACCGGCACTCTGGCGTTGGGAAACAGTTCCGACGGCATTCTGATCAACAACGCCTCGAACAACACGATCGGCGGCACGGCGGCCGGAGCGGGTAACGTCATCGCGCACAACGCGGCGGTCGGCGTGAACCTGCTGGGAAGCGGCGGAACCGGCAACCGCATTCAGGGGAACTCGATCTACTCGAACGGGTCACTCGGCATCGACCTGGATGGCGATGGCGTGACCACGAACGACGGGGGAGATAGTGACACGGGGTCGAACAATCTCCAGAACTACCCGACGCTGACGGCTGCTCGGACGGATGATTTCGGCACGATTTCCGTCAGCGGCACGCTCAATAGTATGGCGAGTGCAACGTTCCGCGTTGAGTTCTTTGCGAGCTCGGCCGTAGATGGAAGTGGCCATGGTGAGGGCCAGCGCTATCTCGGCTTTGCAACAGTCAACACCGACAGCAGCGGCAACGCGAGCTTCAGCCAAACACTGTCGTCGAGTGTGACGGCCGGAGAATTCATCACCGCTACGGCCATGAACTCGGCGACCGGCGATACGTCGGAGTTCAGTTCGAGCGTTGGCATTCACGGTATCGTGGTCTCGCCGACGTCGGGCTTGACCACCACGGAAGACGGCGGAACGGCGAGCTTCTCGGTCGTACTGAGCCTCGCCCCAACAGCCGACGTGACGGTCAATATTTCAAGTTCTGACACAACCGAAGGAACCGTGTCCGCTGCATCGCTGACCTTCACAATCGCCAACTGGAACGTGGCTCAGACTGTGATCGTCACCGGCGTCAGTGACTTTCTGACAGACGGCAACGTCGCATATTCGATCATCACTTCAGCGGCCAGCAGCGCGGATGCAAACTACAACAACCGCAATCCCGCAAACGTCAGCGTGACGAATCAAGACGGTGTCAACGACGCACCGGCCAACTCAGTTCCCGGATCGCTGAGCACGAACCTAAATACGTCGATTGTCCTTTCGTCGAGCAACGGCAATCCGATTTCTGTCAGCGACGGGGACGCTGGAACGAGCAACATCCGCGTGACGCTCAGCGAAACCAACGGCACGCTGACGCTGGCGACCACAAGCGGCCTCGCATTCTCGTCGGGAGACGGCACGGCCGACGCCACGATGATCTTCACCGGCACGGTCGCCAACATCAACACGGCTCTCGACGGGCTAGTCTTCACACCGACGACCGGTTACGTCGGCTCGACGACTTTGCAAGTCACCACGAACGATTTGGGCAATTCCGGTTCGGGTGGCGCTCAGTCGGATACGGATTCGGTCACGATCGACGTGGTCGTCGAAGAGCGAGTCAACACAACGACGGCGCACAACCAAACCGATCCGGCAGTAGCGATCGACGCTGACGGCGATTACGTCGTGGTCTGGACCAGCGACAATCAAGACGGCGGCGGTAAGGGCATCTTCGCCCAGCGGTACGACGAAACCGGAACGAAGGTCGGCGCGGAATTCCAAGTCAACACGACGACCGCGGGCGATCAGGTTCGCTCGGCCGTCGCAATGGACGCGACCGGCAACTTCGTCGTCGCGTGGGCCAGCAACAATCAGGACGGCGACAAGTACGGCGTTTATGCCCAGCGGTTCAATTCTGCGGGGATGGCTCAGGGAAGCGAATTCCTGGTCAACGTGACGACGACTGGCCAGCAGGATCAACCACAGATCGCGATGGACTCGGACGGAGATTTCGTCGTTGTTTGGAAAAGCGATTCCGGCGGCACCGGGAACGACATCTATGCTCGACGATACAGCTCCACCGGCACTGCTCAAGGGAGTGAATTTCGCGTCAACACGAGCGTGACCGACACTCAGGATCAGCCGACCGTCGCGATGGATGCCGACGGAGATTTCGTCGTCGCGTGGAAGACCAACTCCAAGACAGACGGCAGCGGCAAAGGAGTCTTCGCTCAGCGCTACGATTCCGCAGGCGTGGCTCAGGGAGGTGAATTCCAGATCAACATGACGAGCACCGGCGATCAAGATAAGCCGACCGCCGCGATGAACTCGGCCGGCGATTTTGTCATCGCCTGGAAGAGCGGCCAGAACCAAGACGGCGACAAAGGAGGCATCTTCGGTCAGCGGTTCAATGCCGCTGGAGTCGCCCAAGGGACCGAATTCCAAGTCAACACGACGACGAACGACAACCAAGACCGTCCGACGATTGGAATCGACGAGTCAGGTAATTTCACGGTGGCTTGGGCTAGCAATAATCAAGACGGCAACGGCAAGGGAGTCTATGCTCAACGATTCCTCGCGAACGGCATGGCGAGCGGCGGCGAGTTTCGCGTCAATACCACGACGTCAAATAATCAGGACTCTCCAGCACTGGCTATTAGCCGAATCGGCGACGTCGTCGTGGCCTGGCAAGGCAACGGAGCCGGGGATTCATCGGGCATCTTCGAGCAGTTGTACCGTTCCACCAATGACGCGCCGATCAACAGCGTTCCTCTTGCACAAAGTGTGAATGAAGACGCGACGTTGGTGTTCTCCAGCGGCAACGGCAATCGCATCTCGATCGGCGATGTTGATGCCAGTTCCAATCCTTTGCAGGTCACGCTGACTGGAGCCAATGGAGCCATCACCCTCAGTGGCCTAAGCGGTCTGACATTCTCAGCGGGCGACGGCACTGCCGATTCGTCGATGACGTTCACGGGGACGCTCTCGGCAATCAATGCCGCGCTCAATGGCCTGAGCTTCACACCGACGGCCAACTTCAACGGTGCGGCCAGCCTGTCGATCACGACGAACGATCAAGGAAATTCTGGCCTCGGCGGGCCGCTCAGCGATTTGGATTCCGTGGCGATCACCGTGAATCCCGTCAACGATCCACTGACCATCACTAGCAACGGTGGCGGAGCGACCGCCAGCATCACGCTCGCCGAGAACACGACCACCGCGACGACGGTGACTTCCACAGACATCGACGGTGGAACGCCAAGCTACAGTATCGTTGGCGGAGTCGATGCCACTCGTTTCTCGATCGACAGCAGCACGGGAGTACTCACCTTCAGCACAGTGCCGGACTACGACGCTCCTGCTGATTCCGGAGGCAACAATGTCTACGACGTCATTGTCCAAGCCAGCGACGGCGCGGGAGGCACTGACACTCAGGCCCTTGCCATCACGATCACTCCAGTCAACGACAACAGCCCGGTGATCACGTCCAACGGCGGCGGAGTGTCGGCGTCCGTCAGCATCGCCGAGAACTCAACCGCCGTGACAACCGTGACGGCAACCGATGCCGACTTGCCAGTTCAAACACTGACCTACTCAATTACCGGCGGAGCCGACGCGGCTCTGTTTGCGATTGATGGTTCGACTGGTGCGCTGAGCTTTCTCGCGGCACCGAATCGCGAAGCTCCGTCGGACGCCAATGGCGATAGCGTTTACCTTGTTACCGTCCGAGCTAGCGATGGAACTCTTTCTGACACGCAGGCTCTCAGCATCACCGTTTCGGACGTCGATGAATTCGACACGACGGCGATCAGCGATACGAATGCCGCTGCGAATATAGTCGCGGAGAACTCTGTCATCGGCACGACGGTTGGCGTGACTGCGTTCGCCAGCGACGCGGATGCCACGAACAACACGATCACTTACTCGTTGGACGACAACGCCGGCGGACGGTTCGCGATCGACGGTTCGACCGGAGTCGTCACTGTCGCTGGGGCACTCGACCGCGAATCCGCCGCGTCGCACAACATCGTCGTCCGAGCGACCTCGGCCGACGGCAGCTTCTCTACTCAGAGCTTTTCGATTGCCGTCAACGACGTCGATGAATTCGATACGACGGCGATCAGTGATACGGACGCGGCGGCAAACAGCGTCAACGAAAATGCAACCAACGGCACGACCGTCGGGATCACGGCCTTCGCGACCGATGCGGACGCGACGACAAACGCGATCAGCTACTCACTGGACGATTCCGCCGGCGGACGGTTCGCGATCGACGGTTCCACCGGAGTCATCACCGTCGCGGACGGCACGTTGCTGAATCGCGAAGCGGCCGCGTCGCACGACATCGTGGTCCGAGCGACTTCGGCGGACGGTTCGTTCTCGACGCAAGCCTACACGATCAGCGTCAACGATTTGGATGAGTTCGACGTTTCGCCGATCGCCGATACGAATGCCGCCGCTGACACCGTGGTGGAGAACTCGGCGGTCGGCACGACGGTCGGCGTCACGGCGTTCGCCAGTGACTCGGACGCGACGACGAATGCGATCAGCTATTCGCTGGACGACGACGCGGGCGGACTCTTCGCGATTGATCCGAGCAATGGCGTCATCACGGTCGCCGGGTCACTCGATTTCGAGTCCGCCAGCAGCCACACAATTACCGTGCGAGCAACTTCCGCCGACGGCAGTTTTGCGTTGCGCGGGTTCACGATCGCCGTGACCGACGCCAACGAAGTGGGAATCACCACGATCAGCGACACGAACGGAACCGCCGATCAAGTTGCGGAGAACTCCGCGACTGGCACGAGTGTCGGCATCAGCGCGTTCGCGGATGATGCCGACGGCACAGACTCGGTGAGTTACTCGCTCGACGATGACGCTGGCGGACGATTCGCCATCGACGCGAACAGCGGTGTCGTCACCGTCGCGGGCCTGTTGAACGCCGAGTCCTCGACCAGCCACACGATCACGATTCGAGCGACCTCGACCGACGGAAGTTTTTCCACACGCGACTTCACGATCGCCGTGGTTGATCTGGACGAGTTCGACACCTCGGCCGTCAGCGACATGGACGGCACGGCAAACAGTGTGGCCGAGAACGCCGCGACGGGAACAACCGTCGGCATCGCAGCCTTCGCAAACGATGCCGACGCGACGACGAATGCGATCACCTATTCGCTCGACGACGACGCGGGTGGGTTGTTCGCGATTGATCCGAACACAGGCGTCGTGTCGGTCGCGGGCAGCATCGACCGCGAATCGGCCGCAAGCCACCTCATCACCGTGCGTGCGACCTCGGCGGACGGCAGTTTCTCGACGAGCGATTTCACAATCGCCGTCAGCGATGTGGACGAGTTCGACATCACGCCCGTCAGCGACGTTGATCCCTCGGCAAACAACGTCAGCGAGAACGCGACCACGGGAACGACTGTCGGCGTCATCGCCTTGGCCAGCGACGCGGATGCGACGACGAACAGCATCACCTACACGCTCGACGACGACGCGGCCGGGCGGTTCGCGATTGACGCGAACACCGGTCTCGTCACCGTCGCCGGGTCGCTCGACTACGAATCCACGGCGAGTCTGGACATCACGATCCGAGCCACCAGCGCGGATGGTAGTTTCTCGACACAAATCTTCACGATTGATCTGATCGACCTGAACGATGTCGCCCCCACGATCACCGTCGGGCAGACGTTCGTCGTCGATGAGAACTCGGCCAACGGCAATTCGCTCGGCAGCGTCACGGCGACCGATCCTGACACCGTCGGCTCGCTGCAAGGCTGGACGATCGTCGGTGGAAACGTCGGCAATGCGTTCGCGATTGATCCGACGACCGGCGAATTGACCGTCGCGGACGGATCGCAACTCGATTTTGAAACGCAGCCGACCTACACGCTGACGCTGCAAGTCGGCGACGGGATCAACACGTCGGCGACGCAAGACGTCACGATCAACCTCGCGAACGTCAACGAAGCTCCGGTCAACGGGACACCCGCCGCACAGACGACCGATGAAGACACTCCGCTCATCTTCTCGGCCACGAGCGGCAACGCGATCTCGGTGAGTGACGTCGATGTCGGCGGCGGATTGCTCGGTGTGAGACTTTCGGTCACGCACGGCACGTTGACGCTCAGTTCGACGAACAATCTCGTGTTCGTACTCGGCGATGGGAACGCGGATCAGGACATGATCTTCGCGGGAACTCCGGCTGAGCTGAATGCGGCGTTGGACGGTCTCACCTTCACGCCCGATCTGAACTTCAACGGTTCGGCGAGTATTGAGATCACGACTCGCGACATGGGCAACAGCGGCTCTGGTGGCGAACTCACCGACACCGACACCATCGGCATCACGATTCGTCCCGTGAATGATGCTCCGGTGGCGACGGCGGAGTCGTATTCGGTCAGTCCGAGCGCTCCGCTGACGGTGGCCGCACCGGGATTGTTGAGCAACGACGGCGACATCGATGGCGACACGCTGCAAGCCGTGTTGGTCACAGGGCCAAACTTCGGCAGCGTGGTCATCGCGGCGGATGGCAGCTTTGTCTACACGCCTTCAGGTGCTCCCTTTGAGACGGACACCTTCAGTTATCAAGTCACGGATGGGCAAGGCAGCTCCAACGTGGCGGTCGTGACGATCACGATGAGCGCGTCGGGGCCAATCCTGGTTGATCCGATTGATCCAGAAGAGCCGCCGAGTCCCACGACGGACGATCCTCCTGAACTGGGTCCGTCTGGCGTGGCGATTGTGCCCCCCGCATCCCTGCCACCGATGCCGATCAATCACGGCCTGGACAACCTCGCTCCTTGGGGGAATCCCGGTGTCGATGTCGCCACCGCCGGCGTTCCAGAATTCGCTTTGCCGACGGCCGTGGATTCCAACGTCTGGATCAACTTGTTGGTTCGCTCCGTTGAACCGGAAGCCCTCGTGGAACTCGATGTCTGGGTGCCGGAAGTCATCGTCGATACCACGACGGTCGTGCCGATCTTGGAGTTCAGCCTCGGTGGGCTAGCTTCGTCGTCGGACGGTCTCACGGAATCGGAATCCCATACTCAGTCCGCGATGCAGTTCGACGACATCTCGGTCGGCACGACGGTGGTCTCGACGTTCTCGGTCGGATATGTGCTGTGGACGCTGCGCGGTGGACACTTGCTGACAACCTTTCTGGCCACGATGCCGGCGTGGCGGCTCATGGACCCGCTGCCGGTGTTGCAGAGCTTCGCCGCGTCGCGTGATGAGGACGACGAGGACGATGGCGGCCTGGCCGAGATCGTCCGCAAACGATCGAAAGCAACGCCCCCGAAACCTCCCCAGGTTCCCCAGTTCGAGAGGCAGGCCTAGTTCCGATGCGATTACTGAGCACCACTTCCCGAATGGCTTTTGGTTTGGCGTCGATCACCGTCAGCGCCGTGCTGCTGGCTGGCCTGATCGGGTTGATTCCCGACCGAGACTCGGCCGTCATGCAAGGTCGATCGCGTTTGTGTCAGTCGGCTGGAATCAGCTTCACGCTGCTCGCCAATCGTGAGGACTTCGCGAAGGTTCGATTGGGACTGGAAGCGCTCGTCCAACAGAATCCCGAACTCCTGAGCGCCGCGATTCGTCAGGCCGATGGCGAATTGGTGGCTCGAGTCGGAAATCACGAGCGGCATTGGAACGACCCCAAAGTCAAAGATTTGAACGGCGCGCAGATGCTGGTGCCGATTCTCCAAAACGGAGAGCACTGGGGTTCGATGGAGTTCTGTTTTGAACCCTTGCAGCGTGCCGGTTGGCTGGGGCGGTGGCTATCGGAGAGCGTGCGATTGCCTTGGTTCATCATGCTGGTCACCGGCGCGGGAAGCTGGTTCTATCTCCGGCGCGTTCTGAGTTATCTCGATCCCTCGCGAGTCGTCCCGGCTCGTGTCCGCCAAGCGCTCGACACCCTGACCGAAGGGCTGTTGCTGCTCGACAAGGATGAGCGGATCGTGCTTGCCAACCGAGCCTTCGTGAACGCCGCAGGCATCGACGAGGAAAAATTGCTCGGCCGTCGGGCGTCCGCATTGCCGTGGCAAATCGGAGCTGCGGACGCTCCGCCGAGCGATCTTCCGTGGCAGCGGGTGCTGCGCGGTGAGCCGGATCGACACAGCGCGATGCTCGATCTCAAGCCTCCGGCAGACGAGACACGCACCTTCATGGTCAACTCCGCGCCGATTCTCGACGACCGCGGACGCTCGCAAGGAGCCTTGACCAGCTTCGGTGACGTGACGCCACTGGAAAAGAAGAAGGTGGAATTGGCCGAGACGCTCAGCAGGCTGCAAAGCTCGGCGGATGAAATTCGCCGGCAGAATCAAGAACTCGAACGACTGGCGACGGAAGATCCGCTGACCGGTTGTCTGAATCGCCGATCGTTCTTCTCTTCCTTCGAGTCCGCTTGGGTCGCCTCGGAGAAACCTGGGCTGGCGCTGAGTTGCGTGATGGTCGATATCGACTTCTTTAAGTCGGTCAACGACCGATTCGGGCACAGCACTGGCGACGAAGTGCTGCGAGAAGTCGCCGCCACCTTGAAGAAAGCCGCTCGCAGCGAGGACTTGGTCTGTCGCTACGGCGGTGAAGAGTTCTGCGTCCTGATGCGTGACACCGACCTCGCCACCGCCGCGAAGAACGCCGAAAGGCTACGGCAAGCCATCGCGGCGATTCCCTTCTCACAGCTTTCCGTCACGGCCAGCTTGGGCGTCTCTAGTCGCTCGCTCGGAGCACACAGTCCTCAAGAGTTGCTCGATCAAGCGGACAAGTGTCTGTACTTGGCGAAGCAGAACGGACGCAACCGCGTCGTGACCTTCGACGGCGTGCCGCGCGAACTGGTGAACGATCAACCGAAGACGTCACAGAGCCATCCCGAGGCACGTCACTCGGCGGAGCAGCCCATCCCGTTCCCAGCGGTCGCCGCGTTGATGTCGGCTTTGGCCTATCGCGATCTCACGACTGCCGAGCACAGCCGTCGCGTCGCCGATTTGTGTGTCGAGATTGCCGAAGGCTTGATGTCACCCAGCCAGAGCTATCTGCTGGAGATCGCCGCTTTGTTGCACGACATCGGAAAGATCGGCGTTCCCGATGCGGTGCTGCTGAAAGCCGAGGCACTGACGCCCGACGAGCGCGAATTGATGCGCACTCATCAACGGCAAGGAGCGGAACTCGTCCAAGCATCGTTCAAGTCACCGGAACTGTGCGCGATCTTGGAACATCTCGCGACTCCGCCAAAGACGAAGCTGATGGATGCGAAAACCGGCGAGCCAATGTCAGTGCCGTTGGCCTCGCGAATCTTGGCGATCGCCGATTCGTTCGATTCGATGACCAACGATTCGGTCTACCGGAGTGCTCGCACGCGCGACCAAGCCTTCGCCGAACTTCGTCGATGCGCGGGAACTCAGTTCGATGCCGAACTCGTGGAACGGTTCATTGCTCGCGTTACCTCTCACGGAGCCGACAACCGCAACGGCCACACGATCTCGAACGAAGCCACACTCGCGATTGGCCAGCACATGGAGCGGCTTGTGTCGGCACTCAACCGCCGCGACCTGAATAGCCTGCGCGACATCGCGGGCCACATGAATTTGGTCGCGGCCAAACAAGGTGTGACAACGGTCGCCGCGCAAGCCGCCGATCTGGAAGCCGCGTTGACCTCCGAGGATTCCGATCTGCTCACCGTCCTGCATGAAGCCAACGAATTACTGCTACTCTGCCGTCAAACTCAGCTTGGCGATTTCGGTAAGTCGCCGCCGCAGAATAACCCGATGCGCGAGCGAGGGCGAACCGTGACGACGCCCTCGCTTGCGCGTCGGGTTAGTGTGCGACCATGAGTCATTCAGGTTAGCACTCGCACGACCGACAAAATTTCAGACGGCTCTGACGCCGACCAAGTGGTTTCCCGGACTTGCCTCTAGCCAACTCGACAACCTGCACGAATAGGTTTTGAGGACATCCTGCGCCTGTGCCCTCCTGGTTCGGAGGACGCTGGTTGGCGCGATTTTGCGGACGAGACCCATGTTGCGGATGGTGACGATTCGCCGATGCTGCTGGCTGCTGGCCGTGATGACGGTCTGTGCGGGCCTCTTCGCCGGCGATGCGAAGCCAACAGGCGATTCCAAGACGGCATCCACCACGAAATCACTCGGCGAGTCCAAGCCACCCGCGGATTCCAAATCGTCTTCCTCGACGATCGATCAAGAAGCCTTCGCGGAGCCGTATCGCACGATTCAAGTCGCGACCACGGATTTGGGAATCGTCCGCGAAGTGCTGGTCCGCGAAGGGGACTCGGTCGAGGCGGATCAGCCGTTGGTCAAACTCGACGACGAGTTGGTCAAAGCCTCGTTGGAAATCGCGAAACAAAACTTGGCGTCGCGCGGAGCGTTGAACACTGCCGAAGCCGAACTGCGACTGCAAGTGGCCCGTTTGGCGAAGCTGGAGCCGCTGGCTCGCGACGGATTCGCTCGCTCGGACGAATTGGAGCGTGCCCGCTCTGAAAAAGAAGTCGCCGCCGCGCGAGTGCTGACCGCTCAAGAAACACTGCAAGTGCGGCAGCGTGAGTTCGACAAGATTCAAATCGAGCTGCAACGCCGCACGGTGAAGTCTCCCGTCCAGGGAGTCGTGTCGAAGCTGCATCGCGAAGTCGGCGAGTTCGTCGCACCGACAGACCCCGTGTTGATCACCGTTGTGCAGCTTGATCCGCTGCTCGCGACGTTCTCGCTGAAGCCCGCGCAAGCGAGTCAGCTTTCCGTCGGACTCCTCGTGCAAGTGCAGTTCGCATCGCAGGAGCAGCCCGTCAAAGGTGAAATCGAACTGGTCTCGCCCGTCACAGAAGCTCGCAGCGGAACCGTGCGAGTCAAAGTGCGGATTCCGAATCCGCAGCGAGCTTGTCGCAGCGGCGACCGCTGCGTGCTGCTGGGGTCCAACCGCACCGCAACACCTCAAGCGGCCAGCAACGATCGAGCCAAGTCGCTCAACAACATTTCAAAAAGACCGTAGCCCAGGCTCTTGTGGCCTGGGTGATTCAAAACAATGTGGAATCAACCGATCCACAAGGGATCGGGCTACAGGAAGTCCGACGTGGCGACTGTGGGAATCGAACACTCGACGACGACTCCACTAGCGGGACAGAGTTCCGCTACGCTCGGAATGCGCCGCGATCCAGGTGAGGAACTGCGAGCCGCGACCGCTCAAGCGAATTCCTGGGCGGAATGGTTGCAACATGCCGCGCGGCTGACTCCCAAGGTTCTCCATGCCGTCGGAGTCTTCGTTTGCGATCCGCATGTGCCTCAGCAGGCGTTGAGATTGTGGGGACTGACGTTTCCCGTCGAGGGTCTTGCCGAGGACCGACGTCAATCGCTGTGGCAAGTTGCCGAACGGGCGACGGCCACCAATCAGATCGCGTTTGGCCCGTTCGGGAATGATGCCACTCAGCTTGTCGCGGCCATCAAACTGTTGCGGTCGGCCGAATCGCTGACATTTGTCGTGCTGCTGGATGGCCAGGGCAGCTCACGAGCGGAGGTCAGCATCTGGCTGACCCTGATCGCGACGTCCGCCGAACTTTGGTCAACGCGACACGAGTCCGTGGCCGCCAGCCGTTCGACCAGTGCCGTTCGCCCGCAATCGTCGCCGGTGAAAAGTTGGTCGCGAACGCGGACAGCTCTGGTTTTGGGGTTCGTCGCCGCCGTTGTGATGGCAGTTCCGGTTCCTTATTCCGTGAACTGCGATTGCGAACTGCAACCGGTCGTTCGCCGCTTTGTCGCGGCACCGTTTGAAGGAGCTTTGGAAAAGGCATTCGTCGAAGTCGGCGACACCGTGCAAGCCGACCAATTGCTGGCTCGCATGGATGGCAAAGAAGTCCGCTGGGAGCAGGCCGGCAACGCGGCCGAATACGAACGGGCCGCCAAGGAACGCGACGCGCATCTCGCCGATCAAGAATTCGGCGAAGCTCAGTTGGCCAAGCTGCAAATGGAGCGGCTCGCGCTGACCACGAAATTGCTCGACCATCGCAACGAACATCTGGAGATTCGCAGTCCGATCGACGGCATCGTCGTCAGTGGCGAGTTGAAGCGAGCCGAAGGCATCCGTCTGTCGATGGGGCAAACATTGTTTGAAGTCTCACCGCTCGACCAGATGATCGTCGAAGTCGAAATCCCCGAAGCCGAATTGGCTCACGTCGCCACCGGTGCCACAGCGACCATTCGTCTCGAAGCCTTTTTCGGACAACAACTCGACGGCACGCTGAAACGGATCTGCCCGCGAGCCGAATTGCGCCGCAAACAGCAAGTCTTTGTTGGCGAGATCGCACTGCCCAATGACGCAGGACGATTTCGCCCCGGAATGCGTGGCCGAGTGTCGATCCCCGCAGGTTACGCCACACTCGGCTGGCGGCTGTTTCATCGAGCTTGGCAGAAGTTGCAACTCTGGTAAATCATGTCCTCCGCATCATCACTTTGCTGGCGACCTGATCTGCATGTGACGCACACGTCCGATGCGGACGGACCCTGCGTGCATGTGGAAGACCCTCGCAGCGGGCAATTCTTTCGCATCGGTGCGGCGGAATTCGCGTTGCTGTCCCGCTTCGACGGGCAACGAAGTCCTCCTGAGGTTGTTGGCGAAGCGAATCAGACGCTCGGCCACCAAGCCTTCGACGAAGCCGAGGTGCAAGCCATTCTCAAGTGGGCGATGCAACGCCGACTGCTGATCTCTGAAATGACGAGTGCCCCGGCCGCTCAAGTCCTGGGCCGTGCGGCCCCGCGTTCGAGTTGGAACCCGTTGTCCATTCGTGTGCCTCTCGGCAGCCCCGACAAACTCTGCGAGCAGTTTCTGCCGTGGACCGGATGGTTCTTCGGGCCGGCGGCGTTCGTCGTGTGGTTGCTCCTCGTGGGACTCGCCGCCAGCGAAGTGTTTGTGAACGGGGATCGCTTCCGAACCGCAAGTGCCGAAGTGCTCGTCCCCACGAATTGGCTGGGCTTGGGATTGGCGTGGCTGTTCCTGAAAATCCTTCACGAGTCGGCTCACGCCTTGGTCTGTAAACGCCACGGTGGCGAGGTCCGCGAAGTCGGTGTCGCTCTGATTTTTTTCGCTCCCGTGGCCTTCGTGGATGTGACCTCCTGTTGGCGATTCGCATCACGCTGGCCGCGCATCCACACGGCCTTGGCCGGCATTTATGTCGAAGTGGCATGCGCCGCGTTGGCGGTGTTGATCGCCGGCCAGACGGACTCGCTGGAGACACAGAGTTTTCTGGATAACGTGGCGGTCATGGCCAGCATCACGACGCTGCTGTTCAACATCAACCCGCTCTCGCGGTTTGATGGCTACTACGTTCTGGCGGATCTCTGCCAGGTCCACAATTTGTACGCGCGTGGACGAATCGCCGCGCGCCAGTTTCTGCGACGGTGGCTCGTCGGTACTTCGGACAATTCGCCACCGACTTCTCTCTGGCTGACGGCTTACGGGATGGCAACGTGGCTGTGGTCACTGAGCGTGATGGTCGGTTTGATCTTCGCGGCCTCGCTGTACTGGCACGGACTGGGGCTGATCCTGTCGGCCATACTGGTGCTGTTGTGGTTTGGCCCGGCCTGCCTTCAAGGAGCACGCAACGTCGCACGCTGGACAATCCGTGAACGCAGCCAGTTTGCAGTTCGCGCCGGCCTGTTTTTCGTCGCAACCGTACTGCTGCTGGCGTTGACGCCGTGGCCGTTCGGGCTGACTGCTCCGGGCGTGGTTGAATACTCGCCGCTGTCCGTCGTCCGAGCCGACGGAGCGGGCTTCGTGGAGCGTGTCCTGGTCCAGGAAGGGGACTCCGTCTCGTCCGGTCAGCCGCTGTTGGAGCTTCGCAACGAGGAACTCGAACGTGACCTGCGCGATCTCGAACTCGCCATCGAACAATCTCGGTTACGAGAACGATTAGCCGTTGAGCAGCGAGACACCGCCGCCAGTCAGATTGAACAACAACAGCGTGACGCTCTGCAACGCCGCTGGGAGGAACGGCAGAGGCAAGTCGAGCGATTGACCGTGCGCGCTCCCTCGGACGGCGTGATCATCGGCCGAGACTTAGCGGCTCTCGCCGGTTCATTCGTCTCAGAGGGCCGCGAACTGCTTTCGGTCGGTGATCCAGCGCAACGCGAATTCATCGCCGCTATTCGTCAGGAAGATTTGGCCGATGCTCAATCGCATCTCAGCCAGTCTGTTTCCATTCGGTTGCGTGGGCGCGGCGACGTTGTGGGCCAACTGAGGCGCGTCCGGCCGCGCGCCTCAACGCATCCCGAACATCTCTGCCTGTGCGCTCCTTTCGGCGGGCCGCTCGCGGTACAGAATCAGGCGGACCAACGCGGCGACCGTCGAACGGAGGGTTTTGAACTTTTAGAACCGCACTTTTGGATGACTATCTCGCTGAATGAATCCACGAATCGCACGCTCTTGGCGGGTGAAACAGGGGTTCTCAGGTTGTCCCATCACCGCACATGCGGGCTAGAATTGGCACACTGGCTGTCTGGTTGGGTCGATCAATTGAGTCGTGACCAACAAACGGTGGATTAGACAGCGACGATTCCGATCACCCAGGAGGGTCCGTCATGAGTGCTGATCGCAGTGTGTCTCGGCGTGCGTGGATGAGTTCGGTCGCAACGGCCTCGCTGGCCGGTGTCGCGACGGCACAGGAGAAGGCTCCGGCCAAACCCAATCGGGAAGAGTTGGAGAAAGCTTTCGCCGAACGGATGACCGGAACCGTCCTCGTGGGGAATTACTCCGTGGTCGGCAAGGAATCGAAGCCGACGAATCCGGAACGCTATGAGTTGAAGAAGGTCTCGAAGTTCGCCGAGGACTTGTGGATTTTCGAGGCACGCATCAAGTACGGCAAGACGGACGTCACGCTGCCTCTGACACTGCGAATGATCTGGGCGGAAGACACGCCCATGATCACTCTGACGGATGCAACTCTGCCAGGATTAGGCTCGGCGTTCGGTGCTCGCGTGATCTTTCACGGCGATTTGTACGCCGGCACTTGGCAACACGGCAAAGTCGGCGGGCATCTGTGGGGAACGATCGAGAAAGCGGATGCGGCGAAAGACGAGAAGAGCAAGTGATCCTCGGCAAGCCGTAATAAACGGTCGCCATTCGCTCGACGAGAATGAATCGCGAATACTGAATGAGTAATTGGAATTCAGAATGGGCTGCAATCTCTGACTTCTGCACTCACGATTCAGTATTCGCTACTCCGCATTCCTTGTTCCCGCCTTTGCGGTCTTCGCCTCATCGGGACGGCCGTCGTCTTGCGGATAGATCAGAATGCGATCGTGGACGAGCAGCACCAAGTCGGGGCGGCCGTCGTTGGTGACGTCCACGATCAGCGATTCGCGTGGCTCAAAGTCGCCTCCTTCGTCTTCGCGGCCGAAACTTTTTTCCTCGAAAATCTGGAAGGCGAGGGCCGAGCGAAGCGAGGCCGGCAGGTCGAGTGTTGTCGGCGTAAACTTCAGGATGTCGATGTTGTGCGACCGAGTGTCGATGACGGCTAGATCGGGTTGAGCGTCGCCGTTCAGATCACCGCCGACCACATCCGCGAAGAACGCTTTTTCGCTTTTCGTTTCGTAGGTCGCAAGCTCTTTCATCGTCGGCACCGCCCGACCGGAGTAGAGCACGGCGAACTTTCCTTGGCCGAACAGCAGCAGATCATCCTGATTGTCTCCATTGAGATCTGCGACATGTGCGGACTTGAAAGGAAAGCGGCCGAGTTCAATCTCTTGCCACGGCCGGTAGACCTCTTCTTCCTGACGCAAAATTTTCAGCTTCTGCACGCCAACGTCGATGAGCACGATTTCGTTGCCGGGTTGTCCATCAAGATTGATCGTGGCGGCTCCCACCGTTTTGGCAATCGCTTCGGACGAATTGAATTGATCGGCGACTTGCCAGCCGCGAGTCGCCTCGTCGAACCGCATGTTGCGGACAAACTTGTCCTGCGCGACGAGCAGCGCTGGGCCTTGCAGTTGTCCGAAGAAGACGGCCCCCGGCTGCACGTTGCCGAGCTGAATTCCTCCTTCGGTCTTCACTTCTTTCGGGACACCCTTGTCGTCCAGCGAGAACAACGCCGGCGCTTTGTCCGTGCCGCCGAAGAGCATGAATTCCGGCCGGCCATCGTTGTTGAGATCGAGTCGTTGAATGCGATTTGGTGCCGATTTAAGTTCGAGCGTTACGGACGGCTTGCCATCGAATTGATGTGGCTCCCAATTGCCATTGGCCGCGCGATGTAGAGCTTCCAGTGTGTAAGTGGTCTCGCGCGCGGCGCGGGCTTTGGTCAGATAGATGACGTCGGCGTGCTTGTCCGCGTCGAGGTCCGCGAGTTCCAAGGCGATCGGTTCCTTGCCACCCATCGGCAGCGCTTGCGGGAATGTCAGCCGGCCCTCCGTCATGCGGCTGACTCCGATCGTCTTTTCCTTGGTGCTGAGCACGACGACTTCCGCGGCCCCATCACCGTCGAGGTCTGCCGCGCGAACTTGTTCTGCACCGACAAGCCCGGAAAACGCTTCGCCCTGTTCGAGTCCAAGCCCCTTCCGTTGCTTGAAGACAATCATGCGCGCGGCATCCGGGTCGGCGACGACAACATCGACCAGTCCGTCACCATCGAGGTCCGCAGTAGCGAGGTCACGCGACTTGTCGGCCGCTTGTTGGCCGAGTCCGTATTGAATCAGGCGGCTGGCGAGTTCTCCCGGCTTCGGAGCCGGACGTTCGAGTTGCAGAATTTTGACTCGGCCCGTCGAGGAATCGACGGTCAGCACCTCGACCTGCGGCGATTGGTCGAGCTGCGCGATCGACACCGAGCGCGGCTTGGTCATCTCGAATCGAAGCTCAGGACCAAGCCGTCCGTCTTGACCTTGTAGCCGTGCGGCGAGTGCTTGCTCCCCTTCGTCGTGCGAGAGGTAGCACAGATCTTTGCGGCCATCGCCGTCGAGGTCCGCGATCTGGCCCAGCGTCAGGCGCTGCGATGTGTTGAACAGGCTCTCCGGCGAGGCGAGCTTGCCGTCCTTCTGCTGATACAGCAAATATGTTTGATTCAAACCGAGCACGGCGATGTCGTCGCGTTTGTCGCTGTTGAGGTCTCCGGCCAGCACGACCCACGCGAACGCGGGAACATCCGGCAGACGAATGGTGGTCTTCTCGGTCCAGTCGCCGCTCTTCGGTTGGAAGCGAATGACGAGCTTATCGGTGCCGCCGAAGTACGCGACATCGGTCAGCCCGTCGTTGTTGAAATCTCCAACCGCCATCGCCGCGATTTCGTGATCGACGCTGAGCTTGCGATGCTCGAATCGCCAGTGCGCCGCGAAGTGATTGACCTCGACTTTCCCGGCCGGAGCGTTCGCCGGTTTCGCTCCACGTTGCAACAACAGGTCGATCCGGCTGTGAGCATTGTCGGCAATCGCCAGGTCCGTGATGCCGTCGTGGTTGAAATCCCCGGCGACCAAATTGGCCGAGCGATCCGAGAGCTTCACGAGTTCTAGCGGCTTGAAGCCGTAGAATTGCGACAACTCGTTGACCATGTCCTCTTCCTGAGCCGGCAACGTCGAACCAGACACGACGGCCGCGAAGGCAACCACGAGAACTCCGAACCGCAGGCAAACCGCTCGCATGAAATCCTCCTCGAAATTGCCGAGAGGCTCGGAAGTCCGTTTGTGTTCCGCAGGCTCGGCGACGGGAGCATAGCAATCGGGCCGAAGAGTCGCAAAAACACGCATCGCCCGCAGGGCAGTCGGTTACAACCGCATCAAACGGGAGTTTGCCATGAATCGAAAGTTGTCGGCGGCCGGAGTGACGCTGCTGGTTTGTTTGAGTTTTGCCATGCCGTCTCGAACGACGGCCGGTGAACTGAAAGCGGGTGCGTTCGCGATGGATGTCACGCCGCTGGAATTTCCGATCTCGATGAACGGGAACATGCAGGATGCTCCGGCGAAGAAGGCGGCCGATCCGCTGCACGCGCGGTGCTTGGTGCTCGACGATGGGAAGACGCGAGTCGCGTTCGTCGTCGTGGACAACTGCGTGATCCGACGCGAGTTGATGGACGACGCCAAGCAACGAGCCAGCAAGCTAACCGGCATTCCGACCGAGCGGATGTTGATTTCGTCCACGCACGCGCATTCCTGCCCGACGGTCACAGGAGCATTTCAGAGCGAGCCGATCATCGAGTACGTCGAGTTCCTGACCGAGCGGATCGCCACAGGAATCAAGCAGGCGAATGACAATCTCGCGCCGGCTCGTGTCGCTTGGGGCGTGGGTCGCGACGAGACGCAGGTCTTCAACCGCCGCTGGTTGCTGAAGGAGCCATCGAACGAATCCAACCCGTTCGGCCTGATCGACAAGGCTCGCATGAATCCGGGGTTCAACAATCCAAAGGTCACGAAGTCGGCCGGCCCCGTTGATCCCGAAGTCAGCTTCCTGAGCGTGCAGTCTCCCGACGGCCAGCCGCGAGCGTTCTTGGCGAATTACTCGCTGCACTACGTCGGCGGAACTGGCGGCGATTTGTCCGCCGACTACTTCGGCGCGTTCGCCGAACGGATCGGGCAGTTGTTGAAGGCGGATCACTCGGCCAAGCCAGGATTCGTCGGGATCATGTCGAACGGCACGAGCGGCGACGTCAACAACGTCAACTTCGGACTGACGATGCCACCAAAGTTTCAGCCGTTCGAGAAACTCAAGCTTGTTGCCAACAGCGTCGCGACGGCAGCCCTCGCGGCGCATGACAAAGCTGAGTACCGATCAACCGCGTCGATCGCGATGCGTGAGACCGAGATCGAATTGAAGGTCCGCAAACCCTCGGCCGACGACATCGCCACCGCGAAAGAACGACTCTCGAAAGCGGGCGAGTTTCCGTACAAAACGATGCCCGATATTTATGCTCGCGAAACCCTCAAGATGGCTGAGTACCCCGACACCGTAAAACTGAAACTGCAAGCCATCCGCATTGGCGAACTGGGAATCGTCGCGATTCCGGCCGAGGTCTTCACAGAGATCGGCCTCGAAATCAAACAACGCAGCCCGCTCAAGCCGACGTTCACGATTGCGCTGGCGAACGGTTGGAACGGCTACTTGCCGACACCGCAGCAACACGAACTCGCCGGTTACGAAACGTGGCGAGCACGCTCCAGCTATCTGGAAGTCGGAGCGTCGCCGAAGATTGTCGAGACGCTGCTGAAGCTGCTGAATGAGGTCGCGAAAAACTAACCCGAAGCGGGCGCGAGGGCGAACGCGTCACACGCCCCCCCCGCCTGGTCGCGCGGGGCCGGCGCCCGCGCGGGCGCGGCGGGGTTGTTTGGCGGCTGCTCTGCGGGCATCGCTTGGTCGATCTCGCGGCGGGAGGTCAGGTAGTAACCCGCGCCGATCAGCGCGATCGCCAGCGTGACGGCTCGATAAGCCAAGCAGGTCAGAATGCCGGTGCCGTCGGCGGCTCCGTTGAGTTTGTAAAGTGCGTTGACCGCCTCTTCCAACAACCCGACGCCACCGGGAGTCAGTGGCACGATCCCCGCCAACTCAGCCGCCGGGATAAAGAACAAGTGCTGAGCGTATGCCGGCACGAACGACTCACCACTGATCGCCTTCGCGCTAAAGTAGAATGACGAGATCGTGCCGAAGTGACCGATGACGCTGATTCCGAGCGCGACGAAGAGCACGCGAGGTTGAGTTTGATACAGACGCACGCCTTCGACCAATTCGGTGATCATGTGTCCGACGATCGGCAGCCGAGCGAGGCTCTGCCAGATTCGCGAGCGAGTCACTGCGGGAATCAGCATCAGCGTCAGTCCGACAAGTCCCGCCGCGCTACCGATGGCCAGCAAGCCGACGACCGCTTTCAGTTCGGCTCGTTCGCGGATGTCGTCCCACTGCGGCCACGCGGCCAGTGCTCCGATCAAGAACAGCGCGAGCATTCCGAGAATTCGGTCCAGCAGCACGGTCGCCACCGCCGTTGTGCGCCGGCCGGGTTGCTCTTTCGCGAGTAACCCGGCTTTGACGAGGTCGCCGCCGACTGAGCCTGGAGCAACAAAGTTGAACAGATAGCCAATGAATCCCAATCGCAAAGCATCACGGATCGTGAACGCAAACCCGAGCGACTTGACCAGCACGAACCAGCGCAAAAAGGTCAGAACAATCGCGCCACCGCAAAGAACAAATGCCGTCGCCAAGCTTGTCCAGTGCAGCGGCTGCTGAGTGATTTGCGACAGGCCGGCTCGATGCCGCCACAGGACGAACGCCAGCAACGCGGCGGCCAAGAGCCATTTGGCCCACGTCCAATGCCGCCGCCAATTCGCGGATTCGTTTGCCTTTGATGCCGTCATACGGAGTAGTGAATTCGGAATACGGAATACGGAATACGGAATGTAGAAGTCTTAGGTCGCCGCTCATTCTGACTTCCGTATTCCGTATTCCGCATTCCGAATTCATTCCCTTCGGAAGAGCCCAAACCTCTCATCGCTGCGACCGGCCTGATCGTCACGACCGCGCCGGTCTATTTACTGCGAGTGTTGCGGTTCGGCAACACGCCGCGAATTGCGAGCTATGTTGCGGACGGTGACGGTTCCAACGGTGGACAGGATGCCGCTTCCGATTTCGTCGGCGCGACTGGCAAAAAATGCCCGTGCGGTGCCCTCGGCAATCGGCAGAAAACTCACTTTCGAGAACAGACCTCCGTCGATAACTAGATCGCTTGAGACCAGAAGGATGCTGGCGGCGCTCGCAAACGAACAGCCTGAGTCACATCCATGTTGCTCTCACAACACCGCATCGCCCCCTGGATTGTCTGGCTTGTGGCGGCGCTGGCGTCACTCGTGTTCCTGCCAAAGTTGGTCGGCAAAGAGCCGTTCGTGCGACAGATTGGTGCGAAGCGAACGCATGCTGTCCTCACTGGCATCACGCCCTTGCCCGATGAGCCGGTCAAGCAGGAAGTCTCAACCACTGACGAGTTGAAGATGCTCGTCCCGCCAGCCGCCGAGGAAGAACCGGCTGCGGAACTCGCCAAGCCCAACGAAGTCGCGGATTCGACTGACACCGAGGCAGAAGTCGAACCGCAACGCGAAGCGACACCTCCGTCCGTTCGCTTCGTCGGCTCCGAGCCAGAAGAAACTCCGTCCGAGTCAGCCCTGCCGAAAATTGTCCCACCGCCTGCGACGTTGGGCGACCCGATCATCGAAGAAGTTTTGCCCGGCCAGCCACCGGCAGGCCAGTTCGAAACCACTCAACCGCAACCCGAATTGCCGCACACGACGCTGAAGTTCGCTCCGCTCGAAGAAGAGCCGACACCGAAAGTGACCGTGCCGCCGACTCCGGAGCTGCAAGCTCCGATCGCGGCACCTGCGGCCGGGTTGGCCGTGAAGTATTGGATCGTCAGCACGCGCTGCTGCCGTCAGTCGCATCACAAATGCGGAGTCAGTTGCCGGTTCGTCTGCCATGCGATCACCGAGGATTGTCAGTGCGTGCCGGTCTGCTTCGAGCAAGTGATTGCCGGACAGATTCCTGGTGCTCCGACTTGCGTGCTGGTTCACGGCAGCTTCACTCGCATGAAGGATGTCTGGGCGGACTCCGAGTGCTCCTACTGTTGGCTGCGAGGCGCGTGCCCGCAGGTGCCGCTGAACTTCATCTACTTCACTTGGCCCAGCGAAGGGCCGTTCGCGCTGGTGCCAAATAATCCGTTCTCAACGGCGCTGCCGTGTCTCGATTTCGGAGTCTTGGGGCGTCGTGCGGAGCTGAACGGTTTCTACTTGGCCGACTTGATCGGCTCGCTGCCCGGGCCCACGACGGTCAGCTTGGTCGGACACAGCTTGGGAGCACGCGCGATCGCCAGTGGCTTGCATCTGCTGGGTGGCGGCACGGTTCACGGACAGGCTCGCTGGAATCCAGCGGACTGCGGACATCGCATCCGAGTGGTTCTGGCAGCCGCCGCGATCGAACACGATTGGCTCAATCCTGGAGATCGTTACGGCTGCGCGCTCAACCGGGCCGAATGCCTGCTCAACCTGCGCAACGAATGCGATTACGCTCTGGCTCTGTACCCGCTGAGACGTCCGTTTTCGAGCCGCGCGCTGGCGCGGTCGGGATTCACGAGCAAGGACCAACGCCGGTTAGGCGAACGGCTCGTGCAAGTTTCCGAACTGGATGTCAGCGAGATCATTGGCAAAGGCCACGGCTGGCCGAATTACTGCCGTCAGCCGGGAATTGCCGCCGCGGTGTCCCCTTACGTCTATTTTGAAGCGGCGCAAGGCATCGTGCAGAGTGCGGAATTGCCTCGCTAATTCGTCTGGACACTCCGCCGCGAATCGGGCTGTAATCC
Source organism: uncultured Planctomyces sp. (assembly GCA_964539995.1). GTDB lineage: Bacteria > Planctomycetota > Planctomycetia > Planctomycetales > Planctomycetaceae > SXKJ01. The sequence goes on along the minus strand of CAZILR010000007.1, from coordinate 2,069 downwards.
CGCCCTTCAGACCGGTCACCGGAGGTGTGCCGGGAGTATCGCTCCAAGGATGGATTTGCCGTGCAACAATTCGCTCGACTGCTGCCGTATCTGTGGCAACACCGCTGGAAGTTGTATGCATCGACGGGATTCGCTCTGGTCGTCGCCGCACTGTGGGCGGCCACGCTGTCGCTGACCTACCTCGTAGTGACGGTGTTGCTCAAAGACCAAAGTTTGCAGCAGTTCGTGGATCACGAAGTTCAAAACTGCGACGTCGAAATCGACAAACGAGAACTCGAACTCGATGAGTTGGCACGGCAACTCGCCGCCCGTGCGTTTGCCGCGACCCAGGAGGGCAAACCCCCTCCATCCGACAAAGAAATTCTTCGGCGGCAAGAACGCGCCACTCGCAAGCTAAGCGCGGAACGGCAGAAACTGGTGGCGTGCCGTTGGATTCAGCGGCACGTCATGCCGTGGATTCCGACCGATCAGTTTCACACCTACGCTTGGATTCTGGTCATTCTGGTCATTGGAACGACGCTCAAAGGAACGGCCGTCTTTATTCAGGAAGTGCTGGTCGGCAGCGTTGTCGAACTGACCGTCATGGCGTTGCGAAAGGATTGCTTTCGACACGCCCTCGACTTGGACTACCAATCGCTGATGCGGCACGGCAAGCCAGAGTTGATGTCGCGATTCACGAACGACATCGGCATCGCGTCGGATGGTTTGAACTTGATCGGCGGTCGGATCGTGCGCGAGCCGCTGAAGGCGTTTGCCTGCATCGGGGTCGCGTTCTATGTGAATTGGCAGCTCACCATGATGTCGATGGTGTTCGTGCCGGTCATGTTCGTGATCTTCAATCGGTACGGCAAACTGTTGAAGCGAGCCAGTCACCAGATGATGGAGCGGATGTCACGCATCTACAAATCGTTGGAGGAGACGTTCGACGGTCTGAAAGTCGTGATCGCGTTCAACGGTGAGCGGCGGCACCGACAGCGGTTCCATCGCGAAAACAAGGACTACTACCACCAAGCCATGAAGGTGGTGCAGATTGATTCGCTGACAAGTCCGACGACGGAATTACTGCTGACGTTGGCGGTCTGTGTGTCTCTGCTGCCGGGGGCGTATCTCGTCCTGCGGCACGAAGACACGATCTGGGGGATCAAGTTGGCGTCAGAGCCGATGAGCATCGAAGACCTCTCGTGGCTGTACGCTCTGCTGGCCGGCACGCTCGATCCCGTGCGGAAGCTGTCGTCGATCTACTCGAAGCTCAAACGCTCGGCCGCTGCGACGGAACGCATCTTTCAAGTGCTCGACTGGCAGCCGGCGTTGAAGCAGCTCGAACAGCCGCAGCATCTGCCCCGGCACTCGCAGTCGATTAGTTTCAAAAAGGTTTCTTTCCGGTACGACTCGGACGGGATCGACCGGCCGAACGCACTTACCGACGTGACGTTGAAAGTCACGGCGGGCGAAGTCGTCGTCGTGGTCGGCGAGAATGGCAGCGGCAAATCGACACTGGTCAATCTGCTGCCCAGGTTCTACGACCCGAACGCCGGCGCGGTGTTGATCGACGGCATCGACATCCGCAACGTGCGGCTGCGCGAGTTGCGGAGTCAGATCGGCGTGGTCACTCAAGAGACGCTGCTGTTCGACGACTCGATCTACGAAAACATCCGCTACGGCAAACCGGACGCCACACACGACGAAGTGCTCGCCGCCGCCGAGAAAGCACATGTGCCGCAGTTCTTCGATCAACTTCCGGAAGGCTTCGCGACGCGCGTCGGCCCGCGCGGCAGTCGGCTCTCCGGCGGACAACGGCAGCGAGTCGCGTTGGCTCGCGCGCTGCTCATCGATCCAACCATTCTGATTCTGGACGAAGCCACGTCCGCCGTAGACGCGCAGAGCGAATCCATGATCCACCAATGCCTCGGCGACTTCGTCAAAGGGCGGACGGTGTTTCTCATCACGCATGCCGTCAAGCCGGAGATTCTGGAGTTCGTCTCGCGGATCGTGATCCTGGAACAAGGCCAGCTACTGGCAGCGGGACCGCATCAGGAATTACTGCAATCGTGCCCAGCCTACCAGAGGCT
>CAZILR010000006.1:28323-28551 GCA_964539995.1 uncultured Planctomyces sp. | reverse complement strand
CATCGGTGAGCACGATGTCGGCATCGAGAATTTCACCCGTCCACGGATTAACGCGGCTGGGTCCGATCGCAGTGCCGACGTTGTTGTTCAGCCAGCGAATGAAATTCCAACGCACGTCTTCCGGGTCTTTTTCCATGTACGCTCCCGTTTGAGCGTCCTGCTGCAAGACCTCGATCGCGCCGACGATGCCGACCTTCTCGTAAGCCTTGTTCCAATACAACGTCCCTT
>CAZILR010000006.1:10946-28313 GCA_964539995.1 uncultured Planctomyces sp. | reverse complement strand
ACCGGAGTTGTGTGCTCGATGACGAACGTGATCGGCCGAACCGGCGGGCTGAGCTTCAGCGATGGGTCGCGCTTCTCCAAATGCCAGCGGTTGATGTAGCGGATGCGTGTGTCGTCGGTGACGTACTTGCCGTAGTCGCTGTAGCCGGTCGTGAAGTAGCCGATCCGCTCGTCCGCTTTGCGCGGCTGATAGCGTGAGTTCGGCGTGATCTCGCTGATCGAATAATGCAGCGTCTGCAATTGACCGTTGCCGCCCGGAACCTCAAACGCAATCTCGACGTTCTTGGAGAAGACCTTGGCCTTCTTGACCGTGACGATGTTCGGATTCCGAACACCGCTTCCACCGCTACGTCCGCCACCGAAGAATAGGCTCGACTGACCGATCAGCAGTTGATTGAGGTCGATGATTGGCGAGCCTTCGGGACTCATCGTGAGGATCGGAACTTCGGTCAGCAACTTGTCGGTGAAAAGCCGATTGACGGAGCTTTGCGATTCCGGATCACCGCCGGATCGAATGTCGATGTTCGGGTCCATCAGCGCGAGCCGCTTGTCGTAGCGTCGCCAGTACACGACTCGATCACCGGCTTGCAGGCCAGCGAACTGAGCACCGCTGGCGACCGTCATCGCCATGAAATACTTCTGCTGCAAATAATCACGCGGCAGTTCGGCCAACACTCGGCCGTCTTTCGCGCGGACGTACAAGCCGTACAGCGACGAGTCGCCGTCAGGTGGCGAAACCTTTTTGAAGTCCTTCAGCACGTCGGCCGCCGGAGGAAAATCAGGAGGGGCCTGTGCCAACACATCGCCTGCCGTGACCGTGATCGCCAGCAGCAAACCGGCAATACTCAACCAACCGCGACGCCAATCAAGAGATTTCATACGCCACCTTCTCGCTCAGACTTGGGGGACTTTGCGAACCACTTCTTCGGGGACATCCCGGAGCGTGCCGAATGAGCGATCTTGTGATCTGGCAGGCGTTTCAGTCGCCAACTTGCCCGACCCGCACAATCGCCACAGGTTGCCAAGTTTAGCTGCGAAACGGCCGATGGAAACTCACGACATCAACTTCGTGAAGATTTTTCCGCGTCGGCTAGATCGTTTGGAGACGCTGCGACTGCGGCGTTGCCGGAATGCAACACCTAAAGATCGTGTCTGAGAATGTTGGGCGTTCAGGCACAGACGGAGACCGCGCACACGAGCGTCGCAGCACGCGCCCTCGACCAACCAGCGTTGACTCGCAAGTCGAGGCTTCGCAGCGTCGCTTAGGAAATTGCATTTCCTAACGAGATTTTGACGAAATCGGCTCACGCCTCGACGATGTCCGAAGGCTCTTGAGAAGGATGTGGTCTTTTGGCATCGCATCTGCAATTTGTGACGGGCATGTGAAACTCTTTTCTCGGAGCCTTTCTCATGTTTCGCAATTCACCGATTTATCACTGTCAGTGTTGCGGTGCGGTTGTTCGGCAGGAGTCGTTTCGGCTGCCTCCGTTCTGCTGCGGCCATGAAATGGTCAAAGCGGCCGAGGAAACTCTGCGTGACGACTTCGCCCATGAATTGGATCTGCAGCCGCCGGGGTTCAATGAACCGCAGGTCGCTCCACGTTGGTCCGCTCAAGACGCGGAGCACATTTCGGTGTGAAAGGCTGCGATGTCGCTGCTCCGATACGCCCCGACGACCAATGATTGGGTGATCTTCGCGCCGTCCCGAGCGCGACGGCCACATGAATTTCGTGGAGCTTCTCCGAAACCGACCGCAGAGTCAGCGAGCAAGGTCTGTCCGTTTTGTCCGGGTCACGAGCAGCTCACGCCGTCGGAAATTTTCCGCGTGCCAGCGTGGGGCTTGCCGAAGCCGGCCGATTGGCGTGTGCGCGTGATTCCCAACATGTTCCCGGCTCTCCGTATCGAAGAGGAACTCGACGGAGGCACGGACGGCTCGCCGATCTTTCGGCATCGCGGCGGCTGTGGTGCACACGAGGTTCTCATCGAGTCACCCGATCACGATATCTATCTCGCGCAGCAACCCGTCGAGCAAATTGAAGCGCTGCTGCACACGATGCAGCAGCGACACAACGATCTGCTCCGCGATCCGCGGTTCCAGATGATCGTGCTCTTCAAAAATCACGGCGAAGGAGCGGGCACCTCGTTGCGGCACCCACATTGCCAATTGATCGCCACTCCGGTTGTGCCACGGTTGCTCCGCACGAAGCTCGCCATCGCGACGGAATACTTCGACATGACCGGTCATTGCCTGTACTGCGTGCTGCGAAACGATGAACTGGAGGCTGGCCAACGTGTTCTGGTCCAGAATGCGGATTACGTTGCGTTATTGCCGTATGCCTCGCATGTGCCATTCGAGACCTGGATTCTGCCGCAGTCGCACCACGCCTCGTTTGGTGATGTCGATTCGTCAAAGCTACGACCGCTGGCGGAGATTCTCAAATCCGTCCTACAAAAGCTTTCGGACGGATTGGACAACCCCGATTACAACCTGACGATCAACACCGTCCCGCGCGGCGATGAAGACAAGAGCTACTTTCTCTGGCACATCGAAATCCTGCCGAGACTCACGACTCCCGCTGGCTTTGAACTCGGCAGCGGCATGTCGATCAACACGGTCCTCCCCGAACAGGCCACTGCGTATTTGAAGACCGTGGAACTGAATTCGATCCGCCAACGGTCCGCATGACGGCGTGCGAAGTGAAGGGCCTTGCAACCGAAACTCCAATGCCGGTCGAGAAATTCTTCCGAATTGAAACGCAACAATTTCTCGATGTTTCCACGAATTCGGTCCATGCCGATCAGGCCGTTGGTTTCGGCGTCTCAGACGGCCGAACGGTCAACACCGAGCAGGGGGCGCGACGTACGACGTTCTCTGCGACGCTGCCCAGCAGAAAGTGCGAAAAGCCGCTGCGGCCATGAGTGCCCATCACGATCAAGTCGATGTTCTGCGCTTTCGCGTACTCCTCGATATGGGCGGCTGGCGAGCCGCTGCTCAGCTCACGCACGATCTTCAACGACGCGAAACCATCGGGCAACGCCAGGGCATTCAGCGCGTCACGCGCCTTCTGACGAATCATCGTCTCCCACGACATCGCCTCGTTGAACGGCGGGCCGAGATACGGATACGGAGTCGATAAGCCCGCGACCACATGCAGCAGATGCAACTCCGCGCCAAATTTCCTGGCCCATTCACACGCCATGACTAACGCGGGACGACATTCATCGCTGAGATCCGAGGGACACAGAACTTTCTTGATCGCGGCCATGATGTGATCCTCCGAACCAATTCGGTCAAAACGAAACGCCGCCTACTTTGGTCGTTTCAACACGAGAACCGGACAGTTCGCATGCCGCAGCACACGTTCGGCCACCGATCCCAACAGCAACCGTTTCACGCCGTGATAGCCATGCGACGGCATGACGATCAGATCGGCATGCACTTCGTCCGCGTAATCCGCGATCATCAAACCGGGATCACCCTCGCGAATGATCGTCTTCACGCTGGCCGTGTTCGCACCACCAAGGAATTTGGTCAAGTGCTCGTGTGCGGCTTTCATTCGAGTGGCCGGATCATCCAACGCCCAGCCCTCGGCATAATTGAACGCAATCGGAGGTGCCGTGACGTAGATCACATGCAAGTCCGCCGGCTTCACGACCAGCGTCAGCCCCGTCTTGAGTGCGTCGGCGGAAGCCGTCGAAAAGTCCACCGGCACGACCACCGTTTGTTTGGGGAGCCAACTCATGATCTTCTCCGATCTCTGAAGTTTTGAATTGTCTATCTCGTTTCCGTTCATCAGGTCGTCTTCAGCACTGGCTGCTGTACGACATTCGCCGTGACCTTGGCTGGCCGGTCAGGACGAACCGTCAAAACCGAGCACGGAGCATGTTGGACAACTCGCTCTGCAACACTTCCCAACAACACATGCCGCAGTCCGGTATGTCCGTGAGTCCCGATCACGACTAGGTCAATGGCGTTCTCTTTCGCGTATTGCACGATGACATCATGCGTCGTGCCGATGCGGACGGCTCGCACGACCTTCTTGCCGGAAGCCCATACCGCCGACGGAACTTTTTGGATTTCCGCTTCGGCGAAGTTGATCACCTCTTCGAGAGCTTTCGGCGGAATCAGCAACGCGGCGGCAGTCTGTGGCATGGTCAGAAACAGATCGTGGAGAACATGCAGCACATGCAACTCGGCACCAAATTGGTCGGCCAAGTCGCAAGCGGACTTCTCAGCGGCCAAGCTGAGTTCACTGAAGTCCGTCGGAAAGAGAATGCGTTGGACGTTCACGATGGCACCTCCAAGGAGGATGGGCACTCCTGTCCGACCGGGTCAGGCAGGAGTGCCCATTCTTCTTTGCGAACGCCGTACCAAGCTGGCGAACGATGCTTGAGTCCAAGATGATTGCGCCAAGCGTGCATCATCGCACATTCACACTGAGCGTCGATGTGCCGTCTCGCACAGCACAATTGCGTTTCTGCCGCGTTATTTTGAATGGCCTCTTGGTTGCAATGATCCATGACGTCTGAGACCAAGAACGGCGTCGCCCACGATCAGTAAAAGGGCTCCGAATGTCTGAATCACGGATTTGGTATGCACTGCCTGGCGATGTGGTCCTGCAAGAGCTCGCCGCCGATCCGACTCGCGGACTGAGCACCGACGAAGTGATTCGGCGGCGCGAGCAATCTGGCTGGAACGCACTCGCCGAAGCTCCGCCCGTGTCGCGCTGGAAAAAACTGCTGGGTCAGTTCAAAGAACTCGTGATCTGGATTTTGATCGTCGCCGCGATCATTGCTGGCGTGATGGGGGAATGGGTGGACACGGCGGCGATCCTGGCCATCGTGCTCGTGAATGGCATCATCGGCTTTCTTCAAGAAGAGAAGGCGGGACGTGCGCTCGCGGCGTTGCAGAAACTCTCGTCCCCGATGGCCAAAGTGATCCGCGACGGCGCGCTGCAATCGCTGCCCGCTCGCGAGTTGGTGCCGGGAGATCGCATCGAACTAGAAGCCGGGGACAACATCCCAGCCGATGCTCGGCTGCTGAGCGGATTTGGGGTCCGCATTCAGGAAGCGGCGTTGACTGGCGAATCGGTTCCCGTGGACAAAGAGGCCGACTGCTTATTGAACGAGGGCGTGCCGCTCGGCGACCGTCGCAACATGGTTTACATGGGAACGGTCACCGCCGCCGGCAAAGCCAGCGCGGTCGTCGTCGCGACCGGCATGGGCACCGAATTGGGACACATCGCCGGCCTACTGCAACGCTCCGAGCCGGAACCAACGCCTCTGCAACGGCGGTTGGCGGAACTGGGCAAGGTGCTCGTCTTTGTCTGCCTGAGCATCGTCGCGATCATCTTTGTGTTGCAGTTGCTTCGACAGCCACATCTCAAGGAGCTCTTGTTCGATCTGAAATGGCTCGATTTGCTCCGTGATCCTCAGATGCTCGAAGTCTTGCTGACTGCGGTAAGTCTCGCCGTGGCTGCCGTACCCGAAGGAATGCCCGCAGTAGTGACGTTGACGCTCGCGTTGGGTCTGCAACGCATGGTCAAGCGGAACGCCCTCGTTCGCAAACTGCCGAGCGTCGAGACGCTCGGCTCAGTGACGGTGATCTGTTCGGACAAGACGGGAACTCTGACTCGCAACGAAATGACAGTGCGTGAGATCGTCACTGGTGGCGAGCGATTTCAAGTGACGGGCGGCGGATATACGCCACATGGTGAGTTCCTCAAATGTGACAAACCGGTCACTCCGCGCGACGAACCGGACCTCATTCAAGTCCTGACGACGGCCGCGCGGTGCAACAACGCGACGGTCAGTCCTCGTGGTGACGATGCCAATTCCTGGCAAGTCATCGGTGACCCGACCGAAGGTGCATTAGTCGTCGCGGCACTGAAGGCGGGCATCGAAGCTCGCACCCGCGAGCAGCATGTGCTCTACGAAATTCCGTTCGATTCCGAACGCAAAGCCATGTCGGTCGTGCTGCGCGGACCAGATGGCTCGCAAGTGATGTACTCCAAAGGCGCGCCGGAAGTGATGCTCGCGAAGTGCATCGCCGAACGCCGAGGCGGAAGGGTCGAACCGCTCACCGAGGACCGCCGCAATCAAATCATGCAGGCGAATTCCGAAATGGCATCCCGCGCGCTGCGAGTACTCGCGCTGGCCTATCGCGATCATTCGGAGACGTTGGGAAACGAATTTGAAGAATCGGAACTGATCTTCGCGGGCTTGGTCGGCATGATCGATCCGCCTCGCGAGGAAGCCAAAGAGGCCGTCCGGCGCAGTCGCGCGGCGGGCATTCGGCCTGTCATGATTACCGGCGATCATCCGGCGACTGCGCTGGCCATTGCCCGCGAACTGCACATCGCGGCAGACACTGATCGCGTCGTGACCGGCCAGGAGCTTAACACTTTGTCGGATGCGGAGCTCAAGGTCCAAGTGGACCAGATCGCCGTTTATGCCCGTGTCTCCGCCGAGCACAAGTTGCGAGTCGTCAATGCTTGGAAGCAGCGCGGCCAAATCGTGGCTATGACGGGAGACGGCGTGAACGACGCTCCGGCCGTGAAAGCGGCGGACATCGGCATCGCGATGGGCATTGCCGGGACCGACGTCACAAAGGAAGCGTCCGACATGGTCCTGACGGACGACAACTTCGCGTCGATCGTGAACGCCGTCGAGGAGGGTCGCGGCATCTTCGACAACATTCAGAAGTTCGTGCATTACCTGCTGTCGTGTAATGCCGGCGAAGTGCTGCTGATGTTTTTTGCCGCGTTGATCGGTTGGCCTGTTCCGCTGGCGGCGATTCAGATTCTGTGGATCAACCTCGTGACCGATGGGCTGCCGGCACTCGCCTTGGGCATGGAACCACCCGAACAAGACATCATGAATCGTCCGCCGCGCCCGCCGCTGGAAGCGGTCATCACGCGAAAGCGCGGGCTGCTGATTTTGTTCCACGGCACATTGGTTGCATCAGTGGCTGGGCTGGGATTCTGGTTGACCTATCAAGGGGACGAGACGCATCTGGCTCGTGCTCGGACGGTCGCGTTCTGCGTCACGGCATTTGCTCAACTATTCTTCGCCATCGGTTGTCGCAGCCATCGTGCGACGATGCCGGAACTCGGACTCTCCTCGAATCCGCACCTCTTCGGAGCCATCTTGATCTCCGGCCTGCTGCAACTCAGCGTAGTCACGCTGCCGTTCGCTCAACCGGTGTTCGAGGTCGCGACGCATCTGGCCGCGCGCGAATGGCTGCTGATCGCCGTGCTGTCGTTGGTCCCAGTGACGATCATTGAAGCCGTCAAGCTCTTGCAAGCGTTCTTGAAGAAAACGTCATCGCCGTCGCAAACGTCGCCTACCGGAAGATGACCGCAACGAGGTGAATCATGCCCAGCGTCACGATCAACGGCGTTCCGCACACGTTCGCCGCCGGGCTTTCGATTCTCCAGGCCACGCGGCAGATGGGCATCGAGTTGCCGACGCTCTGTTCCGATCACCGTTTGGAACCAATCAGCAGTTGCCGGCTGTGTGTCGTGCGAGTGACTGGTTGGCCAAGGCTTGTGGCGGCTTGCTCGACACCGTTGACGGACGGCCTGGAGATTCAGACTCACACGCCGGAACTGGAGGGCCATCGCCGCGAAGTGCTCAAGCTGCTGGCTCACGACTATCCGATGGAGCGCGTAGCACAGGCTCCCGACAAAGAGTTTCATCGGTATCTGCGGCAATACGGTTTCGTGACGAGCGACGGATCGCGCAGCGGCGAACTGCCCGCTGAGGACGACCGCACCAATCCGACTCCGCTGCGGGACAACTCGCATCCCTACATTCGAGTGGACATGTCGCAGTGCGTGACCTGTTACCGCTGCGTCCGGATCTGCTCCGAGGTCCAGGGACAATTCGTTTGGCAAGTGCTGGGGCATGGTGAAGAGACGAGCATCCGGCCTGACTCCGGCACGACATTGCTCGAAAGTTCGTGCGTCAGTTGCGGAGCCTGCGTCGATACTTGCCCGACCGGCGCGCTGGAAGACAAGTCGATCCTGGAGTTCGGGCATCCGACAAAATGGACCAAAACGACTTGTCCGTACTGCGGAACCGGCTGCGAAATGGTCGTCGGCACGCGCGATCAACGGTTGGTGTCGGTGCGACCGGAACCCAATGCGCCGGTGAATCACGGGCACTTGTGCGTCAAAGGACGCTATGCCTTTGATTTCGTTCACGCTGCTGACCGAATTACCGAACCGATGCTCCGTTCGCGCGACGGCGAGTGGCAAACCGTGAGCTGGGACACCGCCATCGCGCACGTTGCCGAGCAGTTCCAGCGGATCGTCGCCCGCTACGGTCCCGCGGGTATCGGCGTGCTAGGCTCCGCGCGTGCGACCAACGAAGAGAACTATCTCGCTCAGAAGTTCGCTCGGGTTGTGCTCGGCACGAACAACGTGGATTGCTGTGCTCGCGTCTGTCACGCGCCGACGGCGTCTGCGATGAAGGCGATGCTCGGCACGGGAGCGGCCACCAATTCCTTCAACGACATCGAACAGGCTCAAACAATTCTGGTGGCCGGCAGCAACGCGACCGAGAATCATCCGATCGTCGGCGCACGCATCAAGCAAGCCGCGCTGCGCGGTACGAACCTGATCGTCATCGACCCACGCAAGATCGAGTTGGCCAAATACGCCGAATGCCACCTGCAACTGCGTCCCGGCACCAACGTGCTGCTGTTCAATGCGCTCGCTGCCACGATCATCGAGGAAGGACTGATCGACGCCGGCTATGTCAGCCAGCGCGTCGCCGAATTCGAGTCCTTCGACGCATTCATCCGCGCGTTCTCGCCGGAAGTCGTGGCCGAGCGTTGTGGCGTGTCCGCGAAACTCATCCGGCAAGCCGCTCGGCTGTACGCGATCGCGAAACCGGCGATGTGTCTGCACGGCTTGGGCATGACGGAGCACGTCCAAGGGACAGAAGGAGTCATGTGTCTGGTGAATCTGGCGATCTTGACCGGCAACATGGGCCGTCCGGGATCGGGCATCAATCCGCTGCGTGGGCAGAACAACGTGCAAGGCTCGGCTCAGATGGGTTGCGAACCGGGCAGCTTGACCGGTTTCGTTTCGATCGCGGCCGGCAAGTCACTCTTCGAGCAAGTCTGGCAAGCTCCCGTGCCGGAAGAACCTGGCTTGAACTTGCTGAAGATGATGGACGCCGCGCAGAGTGGCACGTTCAAGGCGCTGTGGGCCATTGGTTACGACGTGCTGCTGACCAACGCCAACACGCACTCGACGCGGGAAGCGATGCGGCAATTGGAATGCGTCGTCGTGCAGGACATGTTTCTGAACGAGACCGCCAAAGAATTCGGCACTGTCTTTCTGCCATGTGCCTCGTCGTTTGAGAAAGACGGAACCTTCATGAACGCCGAACGCCGCATTCAGCGCGTTCGCGCGGCGATCGCCCCGTTGGGACAGTCGAAGTCCGACGCGGACATCGTGTGCCTCGTCGCGCAGGCGATGGGAGCCAACACCGGATTCACGTTCGGTTCCGCCGAAGAGATCTGGAACGAAATCCGACAAGTCTGGAAAGCGGTCGCTGGCATCTCGTACTCGCGTCTTGAAGCAGGTGGACTGCAATGGCCCTGTCCTACCGAGGACCATCCCGGCACGACCATCCTGCACGGCGAGTGTTTTCCGATCGGTAAACGCGCTTTATTGCAACGCATCGAACACCGCCCCACCAACGAGACCGTCACCGATGAGTTTCCATTTTTACTTTCGACCGGCCGCACGCTGTACCACTTCAACGCCGGAACGATGACTCTGCGAACGCCGAATACCGTGTTGCGTCCGCACGACCTTCTGGACATGTCACCCACGGATGCCGCACGCTTGGAACTGACCGACGGAGCCGAGGTCACGATCCGCAGCCGACACGGTGAAGCGATGCTCCCTCTCCGAATCAACTCCGACATTCCGCCGGGAGAGCTATTCGCCACATTTCATGAACCACAGGTGTTCTTGAATCACGTCACCAGCCCTCATCGCGACTCAGTCGTACATGCTCCCGAATACAAAGTCACCGCGGTGCAGGTGCGAAAAGCACTCTGAGTTCGCCGCGACGTGAAGAATGCCCCATTGCAGAACACTCCGAACATGACTTCACCGGACACCACCGACTTACGTCTTCGTCACTACAACTCAACGGTCACGCTTCGCCGTCAAGTTCACGACGAATTGCTGATCTTGCGCGTGCGGCCTGATGGCGGCGTTCCGATATACATGGCGGGACAGTACACGACGCTTGGCCTGGGTTATTGGGAACCGCGTGCCGACGGCTGTGATGAAGAACATCTCGCCGAGGCCCTGGAGTCGAAGCTGATCCAGCGAGCCTACTCGATCTCGTCACCGATCCTCGACGAACACGACCGGCCGGTGCGAGTCAATGAACTCGGCGAGTTGGAATTCTACGTCGTACTGATCCGGCACGGTGAGGTCCGCACTCCCGCTTTGACGCCACGATTATTTGCGCTGGAGGTCGGCTCACGATTGTTCGCTGGCCAACATCCTAAAGGGCACTACACGCTCGCCCCCGTGAATCCCGACGACCATGTCCTCTTTCTGGCCACCGGAACCGGCGAGGCTCCGCACAACGCGATGCTCAGCGAGTTGCTGGCTCGCGGGCATCGAGGCCGAATCCTCAACGTCGTTTCGGTTCGCAACGAGTGCGACTTGGGATACCTGACGACCCATCGTCGCGTGGAATCGCTCTGGCCGAACTACCGCTACATGACACTTACGACGCGCGAGCCGCGAAACATTGATCCCGCTCATCCCGAATTTGCTGGCAAGCTGCGACTGCAAGACCTCATCACGTCGAACCGAGTCGCAGAATCGCTCGGACAGCCATTCGATCCGCGCACCTGTCATGTTTTTCTCTGCGGAAATCCGGCGATGGTCGGCATCCCCAAAGAGGACGCCGGCCAACGAATCTACCCGAATCCCACCGGAGTCATTGAACTGCTCGAACGTCGCGGTTTTCAAGCTGACCGTCCTGGACAACCCGGCAACATTCACTTCGAGAAGTATTGGTGACGTCCCTGCACGGCTTCATCGACGTTGAACACAGCTCCGTCAATCTCAGACCGTCCGCAACGTCCACCAGATTGCAACACTCATCGCAATGATCGTGTAAACGAAGAGTGCGGACAGAATTTTTCCGATGCGGCTCATGATCTGAACGTCGTCGGCCTCGAACTGCGTTAACTCTTCGCGGCTAAAAAGAGCCTGTTCGGCCCCCTGCGTGAGATCGCTCGCCGAACTGCTCCGAGTCGTTTGGCGGACGTCAAAAGACTTGTGATCTGTTGGCAATGCAAAAGACATCGATGAATCCTCCGTCACGAAATTGGCCTGAAACGCCGCGATCGACAGACGCTGCGTCACAGAATTCAGGGCCGTGACTTGCACATCGAATGCCAATCCCGATTTCGTGCGACGAGTCCTGGAAACCTTCGTCAACCGCAGGCGATGCCTTTGAGCGATTGCTTCGGTAAACCAAGCGACGTCAGCTCTTGGACGTGGTTCGGTTCGCGGCTAGCCCGGGGGCTGACACCCTCCGGCTCGCCTGAAGGATTGCGGCGCGCATCGCGCGCGCGGCTGGGCGGCTCCGCGCAGAAAACTCTTCGTGGATCACGGCTTCTTGCTCATCAAGGCCACGACCTCGGCCGTAGTGTCTGCGAGCATGCGTTCGATCGGATACGCTTGCCACCAGCGCCAGAACTTTCGTTGAAGTTGTGTCGCCGTCCCCTGAGCTTTCTGAACGAGCGGCCGGGCAGCGCGAGCCAAACGAGGCGGGATCCGTTTGCGCAGAAGTCGTGCCCCCACGACTTGATCGTGAATGGCTCCCAACCGGTCTTGCAGCAAATGCAGATGCTCGTTGAGTTCCGTCAATGCAACATCCGGCCAAATTTCCGTCACGAGTTCGCTGGCGTAACGCAGGCGCTTGCCAATAATCCGCAGTCGATGCAGTGCGGAAGCGTCCTCGCGATTGGCGGGCAACGACTTCACAAAGCGATGCACCTCATCAAACATCCGCTGACCAAATGCTCGAGAAATCTGGCCCCTGAGTTCACAGGCTCGCAATTGCTTGACCACTTTCTGAGATCGCCGCTCGAAGCGGCGTTTTTCGCTCACCCGTCGAGCCAGTTCCACAATCCTTGGCTGAACTTCTGCCCGATGATCGCGGATGGCTTGGCACAAAGACTTGCCGGACGAACGGCCCTGCCGATGAACCCACTTGCACAGGACATCGTCATCGCGCGCGTCATTGCACGCACCGCGAAGTGTCTTCAGTCGTCGCTCCAGCCAGCGTAAAGCTCGACCATTTGCCGCATCTTGGCAGAGCCGTAACGCCGCCTCGGCGCGGCGGCAGGCGATGCGTAACTCGTGCAGAGATTTTACCGACAGATCACCATCAGCAGCCTCGCGCAGCCAGCTCGCCGCATTTTGCAGAATGCTGCGAACCGCAACGCTGGTATTCGCGAGGGGGTGGGTTCGAGATCGTCGCTCTTGTCCTGAAGTTGTTGTCATCGCTCACCTGTCTTCGATGACATCCTAATCCTCCAACCACCCACCAAGTGAAGTGTGTCGTATTATTCCCAACATTTTCGTCAGAGTTCACAGCGAGGCACCACCGACTTTTGCGGAGCTAGGTGACAGAACTGAGGCGATGAGCCATGAGCATGTGCAACTGCGTGACATTCAGAAGTTGCTCGGCCGACGTGAAGCGGGTGAGCTTGTCGTGGTCGAGGAATTCGCGAGCCGCAGGAGTCAAGTGCGTGTGCGGCGCGTGGTGGACGATGCTTTGCAACAGCAGGCGCAAGTTGATTTGCATCGAGTTTGTCTTGTGCTCGGCGAGCGACTCGAAGTTCAGCTTGCTGGCGTCAAGCCGATAGACCCGCTCCGGCTGGCGGCAGACGATCCACAGTTCGAGCGTGTGCGTTGGGACGTCGGTGAAGGCATCTTGGATGTGTCGAACCGCCGAGATTGCGGCGGCTTGTCGATGGTGCGAGGAGTCTGCCGGTGTCTCGCCAACACTGAGCACTTCCAAGTCGTCCCATGGAATCAGTTCGACGGGCAGGCCCAACAGGTCGAGAATTTCCAATCCCGACAACCGGCAAGCGACGTGATGAACCGTGCGGAGATCTTCGCACGCTCGCAGTTCGTCCAAGGGAATCGGTTCGCTGCGCAAGCCTAACTGTTCGATCGCCGTGGTGATACGTTCTGCGTTGGCCGAGGTCAGTCGAGGCGAGAGAATGCACGGAACCGAGTGCGCTTCGTGCATCGCATCGGTCGGATGCAAGTCCAACTCCTCGGCCAAGACGTCCGCCAGCTCGTGGACGTCGTCGGGCTTTGTGAAAACGGCAATGCGTGTCGAGAATTCGGTCGTTTCGGTCATCAGCATGATCGAGGCTCACTCAATTCAGGACGGGATATCGCTGTAACTGGTCGAGACGACGGCGGCAGCGATCGGCGCGTTCGAAGTCGCCCAAGCGCTCACACGCCAGGACGCGGCCTTCGAGGGCCGGAATGTGAAATGGATTCAGCCGCAACACCGCGTCGAATTTCTGCACGGCCAATTCGTCTTTGTGCGTTTCGACCGCGACTTGGGCTTGATCGAGCAACCAATGAATCTCGTCGATCGCACTTTCGTAGTCGGCACTCAGCACATCTTCTTCTTTGACGGTCAACAATGAGCATGGTAGTTGATGCAGGACGCGACGAGTCGTACTGCCCATCAAAATCTGAGCGGCCCCCGTCAGCCCGGTCATGCCCATGACGATCAAGTCGGCATGACGCTGCTGAGCCATCGCACAGATTTCTTCATCAATTTGCCCCTTACGGATTTCCTGAGTCCACGGCACGTCTTCAAAATCAACTTCGGCCAGAAATTGATTCAGTCGCTCGACCCACTGCCCTGCAAACGCATTCTTCGCGTGCGCGAGTTGCCCCGACTGCTCGACGGCGGTCAGCCAACTGACTTCCGGCAGGATCGATAAGACATGCAGCTTCGCTCCGAATCCTTTGGCCAGCCGAATGGCATTTCGCAGGCCACGCTTCGAGACCGCGGATGTGTCCACCGGGCAAAGCAGCGTTTGAATCTTCGCATTGTGTTGTCCCGGATGAACCGCCAAGACCGGTTGGTGTGCGTGCTCGATCACAGACTGTGCGATCGGGCCAACTCGTCGCGAGTCATCCCCCGTCGCCAACGCGATCAGGTCGGCGTCAACTTCGTTGGCCTTCCGCAGAATCGTGGCCGCCGGTGAACCCGCTTCGATGGCGATCTCATTCACACCAGCGTGTTCATCGGCAAAATGTTGAGCGACGTCCTCCGTCAGCTTGGCTTCCAACTGCTGGCAATAGGCATCCAGCGCTCCGAACTCCTGTTGTGGTTGCACATGCAGCACTGTGAGACGCGCCCCGAAGCTCCAGGCAAAGTTCACGACGGTCTCGAAGAGCTGGTCGTTGGCCGATGTCAGATTGGTCGCGACAAGAATCGACTTCAGACTGCGCATGATGAACTCGCGGGCGATGGAGATTTCGTTCGGGACGTGTCGCCACTGGACGCCAATCGCTCTCTAAGCAGTTCGTATGCCACGCAACGATTCCATAATGAAGCAGCCCATACGTCGAATTTTGTCGGTCTCTGCTTGAAGAACTTCAACGCTTTGGGCGACCCGGCGCGCTTCAGCAGTCTCCGACGGGCGGCTCAGCACACCGCGACAAACCGTTTCGTTTGGCACCTCATCTGCACAGATCAAGCATCCCTGTGGAATCCAAAGCGCCCAAGGAAGGAGTTGGATGATGACAATGACGGAACCGGCTGTGCCCCAACAATTCGATTTGATCCGTTCGAGAATTTTGAAACGCGACGACGTTCCGGCTCTGCAAATCGCCGTTCGTGAGGCATTCATCCATGCCGGATACCAAGAACTCCGAGGTCTCGATCTGACCTGTGACGGAGAAACCGTCACGATCTCTGGCCGAGTGCCGACGTATTACTTGAAGCAGCTCGTGCAGATCATTGCCTTGGCCGCCCCCGGCGTCGGCCGAGTCAACAACGAAGTGCATGTCTGCTGAATCTACGGCTTCAGCAGGCTGATGACCGTCAGGTAGATCAAGAGGCTGAGTACGTCTTGGATCACGGTCGCGACCGGCCCCGAACCGAATGCCGGGTCTTGGCGTAACCGTGACAACGTCCACGGCAACAGGAGCCCGACGGTCGTGGCGATGGCTCCGGCGCTGAACACGGAAAATGCGACGGAGAACGCCAAACGCACGTCATGAAAACCGAGCCACGTCACGGGAAATGCGGCGGTCGCGAGTGTTAGTCCAATCATCAGTCCGGTGCGCACCTCGCCCCAGAGCAGCCGCGACAGCGGGGCGTGGCTCAGCGACAGCCCACGCACCGTGACGGCTTCCGTTTGAGTGCCGATCGCATCGGCGAGATACACCAAACCAGGAATGAAGTACGCAATCTCGACACGGCGACGCAGTGCCGATTCAAAGATGGCCATCACGGCCGTCGCACCGATGCTGCCCAGCAATCCCAAGAGCAACCACGGCAAGCGATCCTTCGCCCGTCGCAGGGGTGGCTCTTCCAAACAATGCCGAGCCTGCTCCGTCTCCGCGCGAATGCCCGTCAGGCGATGCAGATCTTCGATGTGCTCGTGCCGCAGCACTCTCATCAACTGCCGTGAGGACACAACACCCAGAAAGCGGCGATCCACATCCATAATCGGCACTTCCGTGATCTCGTGATGCAGTGCCAGACTGGCGACGAACTCTTGATCGTCACTGACCTGAGCTTCGGCCGCAGGCGGCAACATGACTTCGCTCAACATCGTCGCCGATTCCGCTCGCAATAATTTGGCGAGCGGCACCACTCCCACGAGATGCCGCACGTCGTCCAGCACATACACCGTCTCAACCGATTCAAAGGGGTTCTCGCGCATCCGGGCCAGCAGCACCTGGACGGTATCGGTGGAAACTCCGGTCGGCACGACAGAGTTCAATCTGCTCGCTGCGGTGTCGGACACAAACAGCGCCGGACGCGAGGGATAACCAACAGTCGATTTCAAAGACGAATCGGTCGCATTTTGCGGAGCACTCATCGCGAAGCTACCTCCACCACAGCACCGCCGCGCCCAGAAGGCTCGACATGCCCAGCAACCACGCGACGTCGCGAAACAGCTTGCGACTTCCCAGTGCCAACACAAGACCGGATTTGAAGACCAGGTTCGACAGGGCCGCGATCAGGATGCTGCGCCACGCGGTATCAACCGAGAGTCGTCCGGCCTCGACCAGCCGCGCCGTGGAAAGCGTGATCGCGTCGAGGTCGGCCAGTCCTGACAATGCCGCGATCGCGTACAGGCCAGCGTGCGGCAAATACTCCTTCGAGGCCGCGACGGAAATCAGCACCACACCGTACAGCGCGCCGAACAAAATGGCCGACTTCAATTCGGACGGGTTCCCCTGTGACGGCATCATTTCCGACGACTTGCTGCCGCGGTAACCAAGCAAAAGTGCAAACAGCATGGAGACGATCATCAGCCCTATCAGCAGCGGAGCGACCGAAGGGAGCAGTGTTCGCGAAACCACGGCCACTTCCAGCAGAATGCGAACAAAACTGACGCCGGTCGCTAAGCAAATCACGGTTGCCGCGGCCGGAACCATCGCGGGCTGCTCGACCGAGCGTCGGGCATAGCTGGCGGTCGTCGCCGTGCTGGAGATAACCCCGCCCAGTAGGCCGCTCAAAATCACGCCCGCGCGATGACCCAGAAACTTGTAGCTGATGTAACCCCCAAGGCTAATGCCCACGACCAACACGACCATCAGCCAAATCTCGTGTGGATTGAGGACTTCAAACGGGTCGTAGGTCTCGTTCGGTAACACCGGCAGCACAATGAATGTGATCAAGACAAATTGCATGATCGCCTTGAGGTCCGCGTCTCCCAGCTTCGTGACAAGTCCATGCAACTGCGGTTTGAATTGCAACAACACGGCAACGCCCGCTCCAACCGCCACCGCGATGATGATCGGACCACTCACACTCAACGCGCCGACCGCGAACATCACCAGCATCGCGGCTTCGGAGGTGATCCCACGATCTGCTTCAGAGCGGACTTGCCGACTTCCCAAGGCAATCACCGCGACCGTCGCCAGCAACCCGGCCGCAACGATCCAGCCATCAAATGTTCTCGCCAGGATCGCACACAACGAACCAAACACCGTCACCAGCGGAAACGTGCGCACGCCTCCCAACGGGGAATCCACATGTTGGCGCTGCAAACCGACCAAGCCACCGAGCAGTAATGAGATCGCCAAACTCTGAAATAT
>CAZILR010000006.1:0-10936 GCA_964539995.1 uncultured Planctomyces sp. | reverse complement strand
CTCATGACGGATCGCCTACACACATCACCAAGGACAGTCCTTCCGACACTCCGTCATCCGAATCATTCACGTTCCGGCTGACGCAGGCTCCCAAGCTTTTCTGTGAGACGATGAGATCATCGCTCCTCGACGATCTCTGTCTGCGAGAAAACCCCATTGAAGTTCGTGGAATCAAGCAACTCAGGTTCCGCGCGATCGACGTGGCATTGCACGCAGCGAGCTCGATCGGCATGAGAACAACGAATCTCCGGACGTGAGGCGGGGCCAGTGTGGCATGCGACGCAGTTCTCGCGCATGAAGCGATGATGCGGGATCGTTGGAGGCGCGAGGCTGTGGGCCCGTGAGCCATGAACGCCGGCAGATGTGAACGGCTCGAAGGTGCTGGCGACGAACGTCTCTTGGGTCGTTTGGAAAACGTGACATTGTTTACAACGGGATTCATCGCTCATGCCGGGAGTCTTCGTGTGCGGATTCGCCGGCGCGAAACCCAGCGGTGGACGAGAGCTGCCCGTCGGCGTGTGACACGTCACGCACTTGCCAGATAGCGGCGGATGCGGAATGACCGGCGGCGCACCGGGGAAGAGACGACGTTCGGCTCGCTTGGCAGCGGAGGCGGGTCGCATCGGAGTTTCGTCCGACGGCGACGAACAGCCGCCGAGGAGTGCGACGACTAATCCGAAGCGCCAATGAAACGAAGTGCAAAGTGACGAGTGCAGAGCGCAGAGTGCAAAATCAAATACGCTGACCGCAGCAGCGTGGTTTGCATCGACACTCTGCACTTTGCACTGCTCTCGACTCGACATCATCACAACTTCTCCAAGCGGACCGCGCACTTTTTGTAATCCGGTTCCTTGCTGATGTTGTCCATCGCGTCGAGCGTCAGGACGTTCGCGAGGCGGTGCTCATCGAAGAATGGGATAAAGACGGAACCGACCGGTGGCTGGCCTCGGTCGTCGATTTTCGCTTTGAGTTCGACGCTGCCTCGGCGGCTGACGACGCGGACTTTTTGGCCGCTGACGATGCTGAGCTTGTCGGCATCGACCCGGCTGAGTTCGACGTAGGCTTCGGGCACCGCTTGATGAAGCTGCTTGACGCGGCGGGTCATCGAGCCGGTGTGCCAGTGTTCGAGGACTCGGCCGGTGGAGAGCCAGAATGGGAACTCGTCGTCAGGAACTTCGGCCGGCGGATGATACGGACGGAGCCAGAACGCGGCTTTCTCGCCGAAGCCTTTCGCCTTGTAAAAGTGGACTCCCTTCGTCTTCTTGACGTACGGGTCGTGACCGGCGGCGTAGCGGTATTTCGTTTCGCGACCGTTCACGACCGGCCAGCGTAGGCCGCGTGCCTCGCGGAGTTGCTCGTAGCTCGCCAAATCCTTGCCGTTGCCGAGCGTGAATTTGCGGTACTCCTCGAACATCGGTTGATGCCAATTGTCGTCCGGCCACGGAAAGAGCTTGTCGTAGCCCATGCGCTTCGCGACTTGGATGATCTGCCACGCATCTTCCTTGGCTTCGCCGGGCGGGTCGATCAGTTTGTCCCAGTGCTGCGTCCGCCGCTCGGTGTTGCCGAACATCCCTTCGCGTTCGACCCACGCGGCGCTCGGCAGCACGAGGTCCGCGACGGCCGTCGTCGGAGTCGGGTAGATGTCGCTGACGACGATGAACCGTCCGTCGTTCGGCTTCCGTTCAAAGCGAGTCAGATTCGGCAAGCTGACCCACGGGTTGGTCACTTGAATCCACATCGCCTTGATGTCGCCGCGTGACAACGCACGGAACATGTCCATCGTGTGCAGGCCGGGCTTCGGGTTGATCGTCCCTTCGGGCAGACCCCAAATCTCTTCCGCCTTTTTGCGGTGTTCGGGATTCGTGACGACCATGTCGGCCGGCAGGCGATTGCTCAGAGTGCCAACCTCACGAGCCGTCCCACACGCCGACGGCTGCCCGGTCAGGCTGAACGGGTTGTTCCCCGGCCGGCTGATCTTGCCCGTCAGCAGATGCAGGTCGGTGATGAGATTGTTCATCCACGTCCCGCGCGTGTGCTGATTCACTCCCATGCACCACAAGCTGACGGTGTTGCGAGCCTTGTTGCCGTAGAGGTCCGCCAGCAGCTTGAGTTGTTCGACCGGCACGCCGCTGATGTCGCGAACCTTCTCCGGCGTGTAGTCCTTGAGGAATTCTCGCAGCTCGTCAAACGACGAATCCTTCGGCTGATCGTCGAACTTGTACTGCTCGGCCTGCTCGCCGAAGCAGCCGTAGCCGATCTTGTCGAGGTCTTCGATGCCCCGTTTGAAGACGACGTTCTCGTCGAGGAACGCCTTGTCGTAGCGGCCCGATTCCACCAGCAGATGCAGAATGCCGTTCGCAATCGCCAGGTCGCTCCCCGGTTTCATCAGCACGAAGACATCGGCGTACTGCGACGTCTGAGTCCATCGCGTGGCGAGGTCAATGATGCGGACGCCGCGGTTCGTGCGTTTGTGCTCCAGGATGCGGCTGAACAAGACCGGGTGCATCTCGGCCATGTTGTTGCCCCACAACACGAAATCATCGCCGAGTTCAAAATCGTCGTAGCAGCCCATCGGCTCGTCGCTTTGAAACTGCGTCATGAAGCCCATGACCGCGCTGGCCATGCACAGTCGCGCGTTCGGGTCGAGGTTGTTGCTCTTCATGCCCGCCTTGACCCACTTGAGCGCGGCGTAGCCATCGAAGATCGTCCATTGCCCGGAGCCGTACATCGCAACCGCTTCCGGCCCGCTCGTGTCGAGCGTCTCTTTGAATTTCTTCGCGATCAAGTCGAGTGCCGCGTCCCACGAGATTTGCTCGAAGCCTTTGCCGTCGGCTTTGCGCTTCATCGGAAACTTGAGCCGATCCTTGCCGTAGAGCATCGCCGGCAAGTGATAGCCCTTCACGCAGAGCAACCCGCGATTGACCGGACTCTCGCGGTCGCCACGAACGGCCTGCACCTTGCCATCCTTCGTGCCGACTTCTACTCCGCAACCGGTGCCGCAGTAGCGACACGGAGCTTTGTTCCACGCCAGCGATTTGTCATCGGGATCGCCAGCCGCCTCGACAAGCTCCGGCTGTCCGATCTGCGTCGCGAGCGCGGCTGCGCTGCTCGCAACACTCAGTTGCACGAGAAACTCGCGTCGATCGACGGAGCCGTGACAATGGCAATTAACGGAGGTTGTTTCAGGCATGATGAGTGTCCGATTTGCTCGCATCGCCGCGAGCCTGGTTGACCAAAGTCGCCATCATCGCTCCGCGTGATGAGCCATCTTGATTGGACGATCAAACGTGACAAGGCTCGTCACGCGGAGCGATGACGGCTACTTTGGTTTGCCGGTGTCCTGCCACTGGTGTTCGGGGCGGGCGAGGATTTCGTCGATGACCTTGTTCACGGCGGCGGCTTGGTCGGCTTTGCCGGATTCGGCGGCGTGCTTGGTGATCTCGCGAGCTTGCGGGATCAACTGCATGTAGAACCGTTCGGCCACTTCGTACATGCCGTGCCAGTGAGCGTAGTCAGGAGCCATCATTGACGCTCCGTGTCGAGCACGGCGGCCTTCGTGGTGCCAGAGGTAGAACCAGGTCCACTCGATCTCTTCATCGAACTCCGTCTTCGTCAGCAGTTCGTTCTTGCGCAGCGCGGCGATGATCGACTGGCCGGGCTTGCCGAACTTCTCGTTGTAGAGCACCACGAAGTCGTCGTACTGCTTGTAGAACGCGTTGACGTAATCCGGCGTGTGGCAGTGATGACAGACTTGCTTCATGTTGGTCCGCTTTTCCTCGGCCGAGAACGTGACGAGCGATCGCCGCTTGGCCGGATCGGCTTCGGTGACGAGTTTGCCGTTCGCGTCGGTGTCGAGCACCGCACTGACGGCCGGCCGGTTCGTCCACGAAATGCGTTGGCCGGGATCGTGCGTGATCGTGCCGCCGTTCTTCGAGTGCCCCGACATGTGACACGTCGCGCAGGTCGGTGCCTGCGAGTAGTCCTGGCCAAGCACCCAATCCTTCGCGTTCAAGTTCATGTGGTCCTTGAGATCGCGGAACGCCACGCCGTGCTTGGACTCTTCGTAGATTTCTTTTTGCGGATGATCCGGGCCGAGGTGACACTTGCCGCAGTTCTCCGGCTGGCGAGCGCGTCGCGGCGAGAAGTCGTGCCGGCTGTGACATGCCGAACACGAACCGAGCGACCCGTCGAGATTCAGCCGCCCGATGCCGGTGTTCGGCCAGGTGTCGGCATGAAACTTCGGCCGGCCATCTTCCGATTTGGCAATGCGATCAAGCACTTCGAGGTTCGTCGGATGACCTTTGTCATCGGGCTTCAGATCATCGAGCGTGATTTTGCCGCCATCCTTCGCCAGCAACGCGACTTTGCTGCCGTGACATTGCTGACATCCGGTGGACGCGCTCGCCATGCCGTTGACTTCGTGAATGTCTGGCTTGCCCGGCGTCGGCGAATGCGGATTGAACGGAGTCCGCGAACCCTCGACCGTCTCAGCCAGGAAGTTATCGAGCGACGCGAGGATGTTCCCCGCCTTCGCATGATGGCTGTGCATGAACTCTTTCGTTTCTTTCTCGTGACATCGCCCGCAGTCCTTCGGTGTGACAACCGTGGCAATCAGGTGGCCGTAGTGCGTGAAACCATCGACGTCCCCCTTCTGAGCCTGATGGCACTCCACGCAGCCGACACCCTTTTTCGCGTGCGTGCTGAACTTCCAATGGTCGATGATCCCCGGCGACGACTTGCCGTGACACTCGACGCAGCCTTTCGACTTCGCCGGTACGGCAACGTGCCCGGATGCGAGGCCCACTTCCTCTCGCTTGCGAGCAATCTCCATCGCCTGCACGAGCACGAGTGACGCGAGGAACAACAGGCCGAGGAAACCGATAACGTATCGTTTGGTTTGCAGAGTCATGGTTGGTCGATGGTTGAGGGTTGAGGTTCAGTCAGGGCCACGCGGCACTCACGTCTTCGTTTTGATCTAGGGGGCTTGGCGGATCGGTGATAAATTCTGAACGATCCCTGAAGCAGGAGAACGATTCATGTCTAGCGCGACCGTGACCCATGAAGGTGACCACAAGAAAGTGTTGCTTCCGCCCGAAGTTCGGCTCTCAGAAGGAACCGTGGATGTCCAGCAAGTCGGCGACTCGGTCATCTTGACCCCGAAGAAGTCCGGCAACGCATGGGAGGTCTTCAAAGAAGTCTGGGGCAAAGCCCACGAAGACTTCATGCCGGAACGCATCCAACCACCGCATGACGTTCGTGAACCGTTCGAATGAAGTACCTGCTTGATACGAATGTTTGTGTCCAGGTGATGCGTGGCAAACCGCCGGCTCTCGCGGTTCGGTTTCATGCGCAAGCAGCGGACGAGTTGGCCATTTCGGCCATCACGCTCTCCGAACTTCGCCACGGTGCCGAGAAGAGCGCTGATCCGTTGCACCACCACGGCTTGGTCAGTCGTCTCCTGACGGGACTGACCGTGTTGGCGTATGACTTTCGCGCCGCCGACAAATACGGCGAACTCCGGGCGGACTTGGAACGTCGGGGCCAATTGATCGGGTCGCTCGACATGCTTTTGGCCGCTCACGCCTTGAGCGAAGGTTTGATTTTCGTCACGCATAACACTTCCGAATTTCAACGGGTCAAAGGACTGCAACTGGAAGACTGGTTCGAGTAACTACCCTGTTTTTGATTTTCCGCAGTTCACTCTCAACTGTCGTCTCTTAGCTTTCACCTCTCAGTGCTCGACAACCGCCTCCCACACGGTGAGGCCGACTAACAGGAACACGCCGACGATGCCGATCCAGACGCTAGCTTCGGTGAAGCGGGTGTATTTGCGAATCCAACCGTCGATGAAGGGCCAGACGAACATCACGAAGACGATGAAACCGCTGCTCAGCACGGCAAACGTGCCGGAGAACAACTTCAGCCAGCGGAACGAGACGTAGAACCACCACTCCGGTTTGATGACTTCCGGCGTCGTCAGCGGATCGGCTTGCGGGCCGAGCGTCACGGGCAGCACGGTCGCGAGCACGCTCAGGACGATCATCAGGATCAAGCCGATGAGCAGTTCTGTGTAGAAGTGGTCGGGGAAGAAATCAAAGTGCGTCGGCGTTTCCGGCGGCTCGTTCTCGAAGCGGAACTCGCTGACCCCTTGCAGCCGTAGAATCGCGACGTGAATACCGATCAGCAGAATCATCAGACCGGGCAAGACGGCCGCGTGCAGAATGAAGAACCGCGATAGCGTGTTGTCATTGTAGGTGTCACCCGCCAACAGCATCCGCTTGGCGAAGACACCGAAGTACGGCACCGTGTCGCAGATATTCGCGGCGACGGTCGCTCCCCAAAAGCTGAGCTGCTCGAACACGAGGCTGTAGCCGGTGAAGCCGACGATCAGCGTGCAGAGCAGCAGGCACATGCCAACCATCCAGTTGATTTCGCGTGGCTGGCGATAGGCTCCCGTGAAATAGACGCGCATCTGATGCAGAATCACCGCCGCGATCATCAATGTCGCGGCCCACTTGTGCATGCCTCGGATGTACCAACCGAACGCGACTTGATTCGTGATCGCGTCGATCGACTGATAGGCCGTCTGCGGCGAAGGCTGGTAGTAAAACGCCAGCATGATGCCGGTCACGATTTGCACGACGAACAAGTAGGCCGGCGTTCCACCCAGGCAGAACCACCAATGCTTGAGGTGCGACGGCACCGGCTCGTTCGTGAGTTCTTGCAATTGAACTCCACTGACCGGCAGACGTTCGGAGAACCAGCGTTTGATCGCATTCATACGAGGGCCTCCGTCGGCACTTCGATGAACAGCAATCCGCTTTCCACTTTCAGCGGATACGTCGGCAGCGGCATGTTGGAGTCTTTCGGAGGCCCAGAAATCGGCTGCCCTCCCTTGTCGAACGCTCCATTGTGACATGGACAGAAAAAGCGGTCGTTGTTCGACTCCCAATGCACTTGGCAGCCGAGATGCGGGCAGACGCTCGACAAGGCAATGAAGTCCTCTGGGCTTCCTTTATCCGCAAGTCGAGTCACCACGATCTTCTGTCCGGCTGGAGCCTCGTAGGTCACGGACTCGCCGATCGCGAAGCTGCCGAGATCCGTCAGAAACTGCCACGTCCGCGACGATGCTTTGGCCGGGTACAGAAACCAGCCTAGAACCGTACCAAACATCCCGTAACCGAGCGTCAACCCAAGCCCCATCACGGCTGAAGACAACCGAGACAACCAACTGCGGCGCGGCAGCAATTCTCCGTGTGTGGTCTGAGATACCGAATGACTTCGGCTCATAATCTCCTCTTGATTCAACGCTCGTCGCTTCGTGCGATCCTGCGAAACGCAGATCATGTGCCAAGCGATCAGACGTGCTGGAAACGGCGTGACACGATGTACGAGGGCCTAAAGATGACGTTTCTGAACGACAATGGATAGCGTGCGTGGTTGCTCGCGCGGACAAAAGAAGTGGGCGGAGCGTGCGGAACAGGACACATTGAGCGAATCCGCATCACTCTGAATGCGTTGTCGGGGGACGACCGTCGGCATTCGTCTCGATTCTGCCTACGCGCGGTAATCGGTCAATCGTACTGGCGAGCTCGCAGCACGCAGAGCGTTCAAAACCGCCAACAAATCAATGACTTCTTGAGTAATCGCACCAGCGACAGGAGGCAGATGACCAAACGACGCGAGCAACATTCCGATCACACTCATCGCCATCCCTCCGACCGCGCTCTGCAGCGCAATAGATCGCAACCGCTGGCCGATATGCAGCAGTTCGTCCACTTTGCTGAGCGAACTGTCAAGGATCACGGCATGCGCAGCCTCGGACGTGATATCCGTGCTGCCGCCGAACGCGATCCCAACGGTCGCGGCCGTTAGAGCTGGCGCGTCGTTGATGCCGTCGCCAACAAAGACGGTGTTGGCTCGCCTTGTCTCGTCTCGCACAATCGCCAGCTTTTGCTCAGGCGATTGACTGAAGTGAACTTCGTGGATGCCGACCAATTCGGCGAGGTAACGGACCTCAGACTCGCGGTCGCCGGAGACGATCATCACGCGGTCAAAATGATGGTTCGGTGCGAGATGCTTCACGAATGACGCTCCTTCTGCTCGCGGTTGGTCGCGGAAACGGAACGTCACCGGAATTGTCTCGTCGATGATCGCGATACACTCCATGCCGGCGATTTGCGGTGGAAGTTCAAACGTCGGAGCCAATTTGCTGCGGCTCGTCACGCGAACTTGGTGTCCTGAGACAACTCCTGTCAGACCTTGGCCGGGGAGTTCGTGAACTTCGCTGACACCATCCATCGGGACTTTGCGTTCGTGGGCGGCGGTCAGAATCGCGGAGGCGAGCGGGTGCTTCGAGTAACGCTCCAGGCTGCCAATCAGAGACAACGCCTCATCGGTTGAGATTCCTTGGCCGGGGAGAATCTCGGTCAATGTGGGTTGGCCGTAGGTCAGCGTACCGGTCTTGTCGAAGATGGCCGTGCGGCAGGTCTCGATCCTTTCGAGTACCGACGGATCACGGATGATGATGCCACGTCGAGCCGCCAACGAAATGGACCCGATGATCGCCACCGGAATCGCAATCAGCAGCGGACAAGGAGTCGCGACGACTAATACCGCCAGGAAGCGATGGACGTCGCCGCTCAGTCCCCACGCTAATAACGCCAGTCCGACCGCGAGCGGCGTGTAGAACGCTCCGAGTTGATCTCCCAAGCGACGCAATCGCGGACGGCGTTCCTCGGCAGCGCGCATGACGTGCATGATTTGAGCGTACCGCGAATCGACCGCGAGCTTGTCCGCTCGAATCGTCAACGCCGCTTCACCGTTCATCGCTCCTGAGATCACCGTTGAGCCAGAGGATTTCGGCATCAAATATGGCTCGCCAGTCAAGAAGGACTCATCCATCGTGCCACGGCCGCCAAGTACTGTACCGTCCACCGGGCAGACTTCATGCGGAAACACGAGCAACGTGTCGCCGACAGCGACTTGATCAACCGGGATGTCATGAATCGTCTCGCGAACCTTCCGATGAGCCTGTGTCGGCATGCGTCGAGCCAAAGCCGCAAGGACCGAGGACGCGCTGCGCACGGCATAAGCTTCGAGCGCCTCGCCGCCGGAGAGCATCAGCACGACCAGCGTTCCCGCGAGGTACTCGTCCAGAACGAGCGACGTGACAATCGAGAGACCAGCGAGCACGTCCGAGCCGAACTGCCGATGCAACAGCTTACACGACAGCTCAGCGACCAACGGCAGACCACCGCACGTCAACGCGACGATCAGCGGCCATGTGGCTAGCGTGAATGGGCCGAACAATCCCGAACCACGCTCACTCCACCTCACAGCCAGATGCGCCACGATGGCGATTGTCGCGAGGAGTGCGATCCATTTGTCGAAACGGTGCTCGTCGCCGAGTTGTGGCGTTGCAATGGATGCTTGGGACTGGTCGGCCATGACGCCTCAGCGAGACCACGATTTTGGCAAATCCAATTTTGTGTCGAGCAGGATGCCGAGGATCGCTTCGCGGTCCTCTTTCGACAAGTGCTGGTACGTCGAAGACTGGTCATCGCCGGTGAGCACGTCGTGCAGTTTGCGATAGGTGATCTGCTTCAACTCGGCCGGCAAACCGTCAAACGCCGCCGAGTAGATCAGATAGCTGCACGGATATTGGAAGATGCGCGTTTGCAGATTGAAATCTCGCAACGAGCGGCCACGCTTGTCGCGTAGTCCGCGAGCGGCAAATTGCTCCGCGAAACCTGACGTGCCCTGCACTCGGTCGGTGAGTGGAGCCTCTTCGACGAACAAGAAATGTTTCAGGATAAGCTCTGCGGAATGATCCAGCCGTCGCTGAATGCTCTCGGTGCGTGGCGGGGTCGAGTCTTTGTCCATCTTCCGCAGAATCTCTTCGTCGCGGAGAGCGAGCTTGGCCTGATAGTTGGCCAGCGTCAGCGCGTTGTGCGCCGGGGCCTGGTGCTCAAAAACCAGGAATGCGACGATGTCGCTGTGTGGCGTGAGGTACGGCTCGACGTTGACGAGCTTTGACAGATCAGTCACGTTCGCGCCGGCATCGGGGTCGAAGGCTTCCGGTTCGCGCGAGCTCTTGGCGATCATGTTCCCCATGTGCCGTTGTTGACCGTGAGTCCCACTGACGTACCAGCCACCCCAACGATGTTTGAGTGGACTTTGTGCCGTCGTTCGATAGGTCGTCGTGCTGAGAATCGGATTGCCGCTGGAATCGGGAAACACCGACCGGACCAAATGACCGGGGACTCCCTGCGTGACTGACGAGGCGTGACACAACGTGCAAGTGTCGGTGTGCCGCGAGAATTTCGGATGGTCCACTTCTTCTTGATCCAGCGAATAAAAAACTCCACCGAGCTGCGGATCGACGGCGGTCACTTCCACGACATCGCCGTTCACGCACCAGCCGATGTAAACGTCGTCGTTGAAATAGATCGCTCGCGGCGTGCGTGGGTTGATGCGGTTCCGCTGAAAGCTGGTCTTCGAGAAGACCAACATTTGCGACGTCTCTGAAACATTCAGCGACTTAAGCACCGACGCGAGGTAGCCGCTTTTGTCCTCGAAGGCCAGCCGAACTTCCTCGGCATTGAGCCGCTTCTGCAGCTTGCTGATCGGGTCGGTCAGCGGGGTTGTGAGGTAGTTGACTGGCTCACGCTCAATGTCGAACTGTGCGAAAGCGGACAGCGGAGTGGCGGCGATGACCAAAAATAGTGCGAAACGGAACATGACGGTGGGCTTTCGATGGTGGGATGTCGTTTGGCCACATGAATCGCAAACTGCATACCGCCAACGTAGCCGTCACGCGGAGAGGCTGTGATTCTTTGTAGCCCTGTCGCTCCGCGACAGGATTGCCGAACGGTTTGGGAGACGTGGAGCGTGAAAACAAACGGGATTCGTTCGACGTTCGGCTTTCCTGTCG
>CAZILR010000005.1:14866-30417 GCA_964539995.1 uncultured Planctomyces sp. | reverse complement strand
CAGAACAAGCAAGGCAAGTTCGGACTCGCGATCAGCGGAGCGGTCTCGTGGAACAGTTTGACCGACACCACGCGAGCGTTCATCAACGACACCGGCAGCATCACCGCCGGCAACCTGAATCTGAACGCCGTGAACGAGACCGACGTGGTTGCCGCTTCGGGTTCCGGCGCGCTGACGAAAACAGAAAAGGGAGCCGCGCTCGCAGGTGCTTGGACGCAGACCAATCTGAACGCGATCACGACGGCTTACATCGCCAGCGCCACAGTCGCGGCCAGTCTGCTTCAAATCCGTTCGCGACGTGACGGGCAGATCATCGCCATCGCCGCCGGTGGAGCCGGTGCGCCGCGCAAGAACGGCGTTGCGATTGCCGGCTCCGTGGTGATCTCGAACATCACCGACACGACCAGTTCGCTCATCAACAACGCGACCGTGACGGTGACTGATGCGGCGCTGCTGGTGGATGCGGACAACTCTGCCGACATCATTTCCGTCGCGGGTGCCGGAGCCTTCGGTGGTCGTGCTGGCATCGGCGCGGCGGTCAGCGTCAACGACATCACCACGAACACGACCGCACGCATCAGCGGCTCGACACTGACTTCTCCGAACGGCATGACGATCACCTCGCTGGCGGACGGCCAGATCATCTCCGTCGCCGGAGCAGCGGGTGTTTCCTCCAGTTCGCTGGGCGCGGCGGGGACGGTGGCCGTCAATCTGATCACCGCGAATACCGACGCTTCGATTCGCAATTCGCAGCAACCGAACGGTGCGCCGGCCGCGAGCGGACCCACGACCGTGCTCGCCAGCAGTCAGAACTACATCCTCACGGTCTCCGGTGCGGTGGGCCTCGCCAAGAACGTCGGCTTCGGAGCCGCGATCGCCTACAGCGAGATCGACGGTGCGACGACCGCGATCATCGATCAGTCGCAGTGGGCGACGACCGGAATCCTGACGCTCTCCGCCAGCAGCGAGCCGCTGATTGACTCGATCGCGGCCGGAGTCGGTGGCGGCAAGACGGTTGGCTTGGCTGGCTCGGCCACGATCAATCAGTTGGACACGACCGCCGCTGCTCGGATTACGGGAGCCTCGCAAATCACGGCGAACCGAGTCACGGTCAGTGCCTCGGACGGAGCCGGTTCAGCGTTCAATCCTCAGACGGCGGTCAGCGGCAACAACATTTCGTTCGGTGCCGCGCACGGCTTCACGACCGGCGATGCGTTCGTCTACAGCGCGAAGAACGGCAAAGCGATCGGCGGGTTGGAAGATGGCAAGACGTACTACGCGATCGTTCTCTCGCCGACTCAGATCGCCGTGGCCGAAGACTCCGACAAGGCGACGGCCGGCACCGCCATCACGTTGAACAAGACCGTTGCCGAAGGTTCGCAGCACTTCATCGGCCGCAGCGGCATCCGCTCGCTGGCGGGAGCGTTGGCCGGAGCACAGAGCGCGGCGATCGGAGCTGCCGTGGCGTACAACGACATCGGCAACACGTTCAACGCCGCGATCGAAGGCTCGACCGTGACCGCCACCGGCGGCCGAGTCGATGTCAACACGAGCACGAACGCGGTGATTCAATCGCTCTCCTTCGGCGGTGCGGGAGCGGAGACGTTCGCGCTGGGCGGAGCGGTTTCGATCAATTCGATTGGCAACACGCTCGACGCACACATCTCGAACAGCGCGACCGTGACGGGAGCCGGCATCGGCGTCAGCGCGGCGGACAGTTCGACGCTGCAAGTGATCGCGGGTGGCTTGGCCGGAGCCGGCAAAGTCGGCATCGGTGCCTCGGTCGCGATCAATGAAGTGAGCAACCAAGTCCTCGCTCACTCAACAACCTCGACGCTCAACGCCGGGACGAACAGCATCACGATCGATGCCACGTCCGATGCGGACGTCTTGTCGATCACGCTCGGCGGCGCTGGAGCCGGCACGGTCGCTCTGGGCGGATCAGTGTCGCTCGTTCAATTGTCGAACACGACGCGAGCACACGCGACCGGCGGCTCGCTGACGGCGGGCGATTCGGTTCGCATCGTTGCGAATGACGACGTTTCGATCTTGAACATCGCGGGGGGCCTCGCGGGAGCCGGCACTGCGGCTGTCGGAGCCGCCGCTGCGACGGTCGTCAGCAACGACGTGACGGAAGCGTTCGTCGGCGCGAACACCACGATCAACGCGAAAGGGAACGGATCGGGCTTGGTCGTTCGCGACGGACAGCTCGACTCGAATGGCAATCCAACCACGACGACCGTGCGCGGTCTGAGCGTGGTCGCGGTCACGACCGAGAACATCTTGTCGATCGCGGCCGGTGGAGCGGGCGGCGGCACGGCGGGGATCGGCGGCAGCGTGTCGCTCAATCTGCTGAATCAAACGACGCGGGCACACATCGACGCGGGAGCGTTGGTCAACAACAGCAACTCCGGCGCGGCGATGGATCAAGAAGTCCGCGTTGCAGCGGCGGACCTCACGAAGATTTTCGGCATCGGCGGAGCACTCGGCGGCGGCGGCACAGTCGGCATCGGCGCGGGCGTCGATGTGGCGATCATCACGAAGACGACGGAAGCGTGGATCGCGGCGCAAGCGAACGTCGCGTCGAACGGCAATGTCGTGATCGACGCGAAGTCGCAAGAAGATGTGACGTCGATCTCGGCATCGCTGGGCGCGGGCGGGACGGTCGGGATCGCGGGTTCGGCGGGCGTGTCGGTGTTCAACATCACGACGCGAGCGTTCGTCGAAGGAACCGGAATTCCTGCCAACGGAGCAGTCATCAACGCGGCGGGCAACGTCGTGGTTTCGGCCATCGAGAACAGCGATCTCGACATCATCTCTGGCACGGTCTCGGCCGGCACGAACGTCAGCGTCGGGGCATCGGCCAGCGTGCCGGTCATCACGAAGACGACCGACGCCTTCATCGGCCAGAACGCGACCGTCAACGCGAAGGCGAACCGAGCGGCCAGCAGTGTCTTCACCGGCGACTTCAGCGTCTCGTTCGTCGCCGACACAGCCAGCGAAAGCCGGCCAACTTCGACCGGTGGCGGCCGAGTCAGCAGCACGAACATTGAACTCGGCGCGCGCGGAGGCTCGAAAGACGTCAGCGGCGATGGCGGTAACGACATCAACGACTCGTCGTTTTCGCAACAGCGTGTCGCGACGCCGGGCACATCGCCGGTCAAAGGTGTCGCGGTGTCGGCCGTCAATCGGGACAACCTCGAAACGATTGGCGCGAGCGCCGGTTTGGCGGTTCCGCTGGCGGGGTCAGTCGCGGTGAATGTCGGCGGTTCGGTGAACGTGATGAACGTCACGACGCGCGCTCACGTCGATCCGAACGCGAAGCTCAATCACGATCAAACCGGCGCGAGCGGTGAGCAGGATGTGTCGGTCGCGGCCGGCAACGATTACTACCACATGGGCATCGCGGCGGCCGTGTCGCTGGGGGGTGATGTCTCGGTCGCTCCGGGAGTGGACGTGACCATCGCGACGTTCAACACGTCGGCGTTCATCGACGACGGTGCGGACGTGCGGGCGCTGCGCAACGTGTCGGTGGCCGCGACCAGCCAGGAAGACGTCCTGTCGATCGCGGCCGGGGCCAGTGTCTCCGGCTTTGTCGCGGTCGCGGGATCGGCGGCGGTCAACGTGCTGAACTCGACGACGAAGGCGTACATCGGCGAAGACGCGACGACCGATGCGCTCGGAGCGAAGGTGACAGCGGGTGGCAACGTGCTGGTCTCCGCGAAGGACACGACCGATCTCGACGTGATCGCCGGCAGTGCGGGGATCAGCGGAGCGATCGGCGTCGGCATTTCGGGAGCGGTCTCGGTCCTGACGAAGAACACGAGCGCGTTCATCGGCGATCACGCCAGCGTGGACGGCAACGCCAACGACGGCACGCTGAACGTCTTCAGTGGCACGAACGCGGACGCCAGTCACAAGATCACGCTGCAAGGAGTCGCCGTGCAAGCGTTCTCGTCCGAGAACATCCTGTCGATCGGCGCGGCGGGAGGCGTCGGTGGAACGGTTGGCGCGGCGGGCGGCATCGGCGTGCAAATCATCGACTCAAACACGTCGGCGTTTGTCGGCAGCGGCGCGGACGTGAATCAGAACAACAGCTCGGCGAACGCCGCACAGTCGGTCAATGTTTCGGCCGTGAACGAGTTCACGACGCTGGGCTTCGGCGGCGCGGTCGGAGCGGGGACGGTCGGCGGCGGAGCGGGCATCGACGTCGGCATCGTGCGGAACGACACGACGGCATTTCTCGGCACGAACTCGAACGTCTCAGCCAAGAACGATGTCGAGGTCAACGCTCTGGCCGATCGCGACGTGCAGACCTACGCGGTCAGCGGGGCGCTCGGCGTGGTCGCGGCGACGGGTTCGGTGTCGGTCTGGTCGATTGGTGGAGCACTCAGTTCGTCGTACTCGGTCGATAACCGCAGTGACGACGGACTCAACGTGCAGAGCGGCCTCAATCCGCTCAGCAAGGCGGACGGGTTCGCCGGGAGCAACGATTCGCAGCGCGGTTACGCGGCGATGCTCGGCGGACACAAGAGCGGCAAGACATTCGCGGCCAGTTCGGCCACGAGTGTCGCCAACGACACGATCACGCTCGGCAACAATCACGGATTCAACGACGGCGAGGCGCTCGTCTATCGCACGAATGGCGGAGCGGCCATCGGCGGATTGACGGACGGGACGACGTACTACGTCATCAAGTCGGGCACGGACAAAGTGCAGCTCGCGGCCAAGCGATCTGACGCGCTCGCGGGCAACGCGATCAATCTCACGTCGAGCGGCAGCGGCAACCAATCGCTCACGCCGCTCGTTACCAGCGGCACGGTCAGCGCGAGCACTTCGGCCAGCAACGGTGTCGGCAACACCGTCGTGACGGACGCGACGAATGCGATGACGACATCCGGCACAACGGCCTACATCGCCAGCGGAGCGACCGTCGAAGCGGGTGACGATGTCAACGTCCGCGCGGACGAAAGCGTCAACTTTACGGTGCTGGTCGGTTCCGTCTCGGCGGGTGGCGGTGCGATCGGAGCATCCATCGCGGTCGTGACCATCGGCACGAAGTCGGAAGCGTACATCGACGACGGTGCGACGGTGCGAGCCGGCACGAGCACGAACGGCGACATCAACGTCCGGGCGACGTTCACCGACAACATTCACGCTCGCAGCTACGCCGGTTCGTTCACGCTCGCGGTGGGCTTGGGAGCGCAGGTGCTGGTGGTCAACGATCATTCCAGCCAATTTGCGTACATCGACAGCGGAGCGAACATCAATCGCGCAGGCGGCACGGTGTCGGTTCACGCGGAAGCGGATCGTGTTCACGACGCGCAGGCGATCGGCGGGAATCTGTCGGCCGGAGCGGCGGCCGGGGCGGCGATCGTGCTCAGCGACATCGGCGGTTCGACGGTCGCCGACGTGCGCGGCGCGAACATCGGCCAGCAATCCGGGCAGACGGTGCGAAACCTGACCGTCACGGCCGATGCGGACAATCGCGCGACGACTCAAGCGATCGCGGCGAACGCCGGTCTGTTCGCCGGCGCGATCACCGGTGCGGTGGCTGAGGCCAAAGTGCGGCCGACGGTCACGGCGTCGATCGGGAACAACTCGGACGTCACGCTGACCGGCGATGCGACGGTCGATGCGTTGTCGCGCGGTTTCGCCGATGCGGACGCGATCGGCGCGGCGGCGTCGCTGTTCGCGGCGGCCGGAGCATCGTTCGCCAATGCGTCGATGACGCCGACGCTCAACGCGACGGTCGGCTCGAACGTGACGATCAACGCGACGAACTTTTCGTTGCGCGCGTTGCACAACGTCACGACGGCAGGCGGTCGGCTGAATCAAGGAGCGCAGGCCCGCGCGATCAACGCGGCAGTCGCGCTGATCGGCGGAGCATCCGGGGCCAAGGCGGCCGCCGATGCGTCGCCGAATGTGAACACGACCGTCAACAGCGGCGCGAACATCCAAGCGACCGGCAACGTGAAGCTGTGGGCCTCGGCGCACAACATTGCCGAATCGGACACGACCGGCGCTGGAGCGGGGCTGATTGGCGGCTTCGGAGCTGGTCTCGCGGACGCAACGATTGGCGGCAGCTCGCGCGCCAAGGTCATCGGCGCGACGATCAACGCGGCAGGCGATGTCGAGGTCTTGAGCGAGTCGCTCAACGACGCGAACGCGGACGTGCTGGCGGTCGGCGGCGGTTTGGTGGCGGGCGTCTCCGCGAATGTCGCGTTCGCACGCATCAATCCGACCGTGGAAGCCTCGATCACGGGCAGCTCGAACATCGACGCGGGCGATGACGTGTTCGTGACGGCTCGCTCGGAAGGGAACGCTTTCGCGCGGGGTGCGGGTGTTTCGGCGGCACTCGGCGTGTCGCTCGGAACGACCAGGGCAGAGGCGTTGATGACGCCGAACGTCTTCGCGCAGATTGGTTCGGGGACGACGATCGACGCGGGCGACCAGTTGGTGATCCAAGCGTTGCACAACATCTCGTCGGACGGAACGGTGCTGGCGAAGAAAGCTCAAGCGACCGGCAACGCGAGCGGCGGTGGCATCGCGGCGGCGACGGGTGCGGACATTGACGCCACGGCCTCGGCGCGGACCGATGCGGCGGTCAACTTCGGCGCGACGCTGCGTTCGACGAGTGGCGTCATTTCGGTGCAGGCGCGTGCTCGGAATGACGCGGATGCGGACGGGACCGGTTCCGTCGGCGGCTTGCTGGGCTTCGGCGCGGTGTTCGTGGATGCGAACGCGAATGGCAATAACTTCTCGTTCGGCCAGAATGGATCGACGCAGGTTCGAATGGAAGGCAACGTCACGGGCGGCGGCGGCTTGACGGTGCTGGCTCAAGCCTCGAACTCGGCGGACGCGAACAGCAGCGCGTCGAGCGGTGGATTGGCGGCGGCCAACGTCACGCGCGCGAATGCGACCGCCTCGCCGATCATCGTCAGTCAAATCGGCAACGGCTCGAACGGCTCGAACGTGCAGGTCAGCGGCAACGTCAGCGTGATGACCATCAGCGACACCAACACGAACGCGATCGCGTCGGGCCGGTCGGGTGGCTTGCTGGGTGTCGGTTCGGTGAACTCGACCGCGACGATGTCGCCCGACATCGACACGCTCATCAATACGAACTCGAACGTGACGGCAACCGGCGGCGACATTTCGCTGGCGACGTTCCACAACCAGAACGGTCAGCGAGCGAACGCCGAGACCGATGCCGCGTCGGGCGGATTGGTCGCAGCCACGGCGACGCAGGCGATCGCCACGGCGAACGCGAACGCGCAGACCTTCGCGGCCGGCAACGTGACTCTCAACGCGGGCCGCGATGTGGGTGTGGTGACGTTCTCGTCCAACAACGCGAACGCGGACGCGGATGGCGACACCGGCGGCTTGGTGGCAGTCGGATCGGTGCAGAGCACGGCGAATGCGCACGGCGTCAGCGAGGCCGAGCTGCGCGGCATCCAGTCGCTGACGGCGGGACGGGACGTGTCGCTGATTTCGCGCGGCACGACCGACGGGAACGCTTACGCGGACGCTTCGGGCGGCGGCGTGGTCGATCTTGCCGGATCGCAGGCGACGTCCAATTCGTCTCCGCGTTCGGAAGCATCGGTCGGATCGAGCGGCACGATTCAGGCGGGTGGTTCGATCAACGTGATCGCGACGACGCTGGGCAATTCGCGCGGTACGGCCGACGGTGCCGGTGGCGGTCTCGTCTCGGTGGGCACTTCGAAGGCGATCTCGAATTGGCGGCCGGATGTCGATGTGAGCGTGACTCCGAACACGCGGTTGACGGCGGGCAACGACATCACACTGGTGAGCTACAACAACTACACGGAGAACGGCAATCTCGACACCGGCCGCGTGGTCTCTGGACGAGCGACGACGACTGGCGGCGGAGCAGTCAGCATTCGTGGCGCGGAAGTCACGATCGACGTGAACGCGGCGGTTGACACGCACGTCGGCAGCGGAGCGATCCTGACCGTCGGCGATGAACTGACCGTGGCGGCGCATTCGCGCAACAACGTCGATGCGGACAGCTTCGGCACTTCGTTCGGCTTGGCGGGCGTCGGCTCGACGACCGCGAACGTGACGATGCGCAACCGCGCCGTCGCTGTGACCGATGATGCCAGCAGCTTCAATCGCACGCAGATTCTCGGCGGCAACAATCTGCTGTTCGATGCGACCACCAACGACTACGCGAACGTCAACGTGGTCGGCGGCGCGGGTGGGTTGATCGGAGCGGGTTCGGCCGATGCCAGCGTGGATCTCATCAACCCGCTGGCTCAGGCTCGGCTGGGCAACAACACGACGGTAAATGCGCCGAACGCGAACCTGACCGTCTCGACGTTCCTGATGGAGACGCTGTTCGCGACCGTCAATCAGGATGTGATCGGAGCGCTCACCGGCAACTTCACGCGGTCGATTGCCAACCTGACCGGCGGCCAGAGCCTCGCGGATGTCGGTGACGACGTGTTGATCACGGTGGAGAACTTCACGCTCGACGCGGTTTCGGCGCTGGATGTCCGGTCTTACTCCCGCAGCGAGACGCCCGCCAGCTTCATCAGCATCAACACGGCCGAAGCGCAGGTCGATGCGGTTCTGGACAATCTCGCCCGCGTCGGCGGCGGCACGACAATCAACGCCCGTGACAGCGTGACGCTGCGAGCGAACGTCGGAGCGGCGTACACCGACGCGCATTCCAACGCACGCACGCTGGCCGTGACCGGACAGGTCATCTCGATCGCCGACAACGTGCGCGACGTGGATGCCGACGTCACCACGGCGTTCGGTTCCAGCATCAACACCCAAGTGTTCAATGTCGAAGCGGACGTGCCGCACGGCGATGCGAGCTACATCCGCAATCCCGAATACAACGCGGTCACTTTGCTGCAATCGGTCGTCAGGCCGGTCATCGAGTTCGTCGAAACGATCGTGGGCTACGCGGTCGAAATCGTCGCGAATGTTCTGTGCTTCGGCGGGTTGTTCTGTGAGCCGGAAACAATTTCGCGGCCGATCAAGAGATTCGTGGCGCAGGTCCGCGAAGTGATCGTGGAGATCATCGAACGGGCGGAGACGCATCCCTACGAACGCGGCTACGACCGCTTGAGCAACGACATCGTCTTGAATTCGACGATCACCGTGGGGGCGAGCATCGATCCGGAAGTCGAAATCAACTCGGCGGGTGTCATCACCAAGCTCACCGAGGCTCGGATCTTCGATAGCACCGGTGAACGGCATGTGGGGCAAACCATCAATGGCTCGCAGGCGGTTCTGGGGGACATTGCCAACGACGCACGCGGTAGCGTGATCCTGAGCGCGCCGCTCGGCACGGTCTCCGGCACGACGACGTGGACGTTCAACATCGCGTTCGATCAGGTCAACATCACGAATGATTCGGACAAGCAGCTCGTCGTCGGCAACATCGACGTCTACAACAAGACGGGGACGACCCCGGCCATTCAGATTGCCAGCGCGCAGGGGGGCAACTCGCTCAGCCGCACGATCCTGACGAACGCCGATGCCACGCAGGTCAACATCCGCGGGACTCACACGGGGGACTTGCTGCTGCGAGGCGACATCGACAATCCGCTGGGCACGACCACCATCACGCACACGGGTGCCGGCGGCGACATCCTGGCGGGATCGGGCGGGATCGTCGGCGGCCGAGTGCTCGACGTTTCCGCCAGCCAGGGGTTCGTGGGAAGTTCGTCGCAACGCCTGGGGCTGCGTCTGCCAATCAGCATGGATTTCGTGACGCGGCTGAATCGTCTCAGCGGGCGCGAAGGTGTCTTCGCGGACCTCACCGTGCTGTCCTCGGATCGCGATGCGACGCTGGCGGCCGATCTGACCAACATCAGCTCGATGAACGGCGACGTGGACCTGTTCCTGCGCGACGGCTCGTATGTCGAGGAGACCGGATCGGGAGTGAGGTGGACTTTCGCCCCGCTCACACTGCGCGTGCAGAACATCTCGGCGGGTGACGACGTGATTCTGTCGGCGGCCGACAGCGGCTCCCAGCCGGTTCACATTTCGCTGGTCGGTTCGATCACGGCGGGCGATTCGGTGTCGATCACCACCAGCGGCCGAGGAACGATCCTCGACGGCGGCGACGCGACGGGTGCAGACATCTCGGCGAATTCGGCAGTGTTGATCGCGGGAGCGGGTGTCGGCTCTTCGACGAACTCGCTCGATGTGGCAATCAACAACCTCGAAGCCGATGCGGGGATCGGCGGCGTGTTCGTCTCTGACACCGGCGGGCTGACCATCGGCGGCGTCAGCGGAACGGTCGGGTTGAACGCTGGGAACGACCGTATTGACGACGTCACCATTTACATCCCAACTCCCGTCACGAGTTACATCCCCAATCCCAACTTTTTCGGGCTCGGTATCACGATCGTCACGGTCGTTCAGATTCCGCTGACCATTCAGGTACCGGTCGCCGGTGGCATCCACATCACGACGAGCGGGACATTGATCGTCAGCGAAAACGTGGTTTCTGATGGCTCGGTGACGCTCACGACGACCGAGACCGGCGGCAGCGACCATCTGACGATCAACAATCAAGCGACCGTGCGCAGCGCGACTCGTTCCGTGACGCTGACGGCGGCGGACAATCTGACGGTCAGCGGTGGTGCGTCGGTCGATGCGGCGGTCAATGCGACACTGCGAGCGTTCAACGACGCCGACATCCAGGCGGGCACGACCGTCCGAGCGGTCGGCGAGCTGCTCGTGACGGGTGACGACGGAGCGACCAACGGCATCAGCAGCACGGTGACGGTCGGCGGCACTCTGACCGCGACAACGGTGCGACTGGCCGGCGGAGCGGACTCGGATCGGCTGATTGTTCCGGTTTCGGTCGGCACGGTCGCGAACGAGACGACCTGGAACGTGACCGCGAACAACACCGGCAACATCGGCGGCGTCTATTTGTTCTCCAGCTTCGAGAACCTGCGCGGCGGCAATCAAGAGGACCGCTTCGTGTTCGCGAGCGGGACGAGTATCAGCGGGCAGGTCGATGGGCAAGGGGGCGACGACACCGAAGATTTTTCGAGCTTCACGAGCGCGGTGACGGTCGTTCTCAACGGTGACAACCACGGGGGCGGGACGGTCACGAACGTCGAGCGAGTCATCGGCGGTTCGGGCAACGACAACCTCACCGGCAATAGCGCGGCGAACTGGCTGATCGGTCGAGCGGGCGACGACACGATCAGCGGCGGTGGCGGCGACGACGTCTTGATCGGCGATTCGGCGAACATCCTGTTGAACGCGGGAGTCATCACGCAGATCACGACGCAGGCCGACTTCAACGGCAATGACTCGATCACCAGCGGCAACGGGAACAGCGTGCTGCTCGGCGGCAGCGGCAGCGATTCGCTCACCGACAGCGGTGGTCGCAATGTGTTGTTGGGCGATCACGGCTCGATCACGTTTGCGGGCGGATTGGTCACGAGCGTCGAGAGTACACAGATCGGCGTGGGCGCGGCGGACACGATCACGGTGAACGGCGGACGCAACGTCGTCATCGGCGGAGTCGGCGGCGATACGATCACGGCGACGGCCGGCTCGAACGTGTTGATCGGCGATGACGCGACGGTCACGTTCAGCGGTGAATTCGCGAGTTCGGTCGTCAGCCGCCACAGTACGGGTGCGGCGGCCGATGCGATCACCGGTGGCGCGGGTGACGACGTCATCGTCGGCGGAGCGGGGAACGACACGATCAGCGCGGCGAACGGCAACAACGCGGTGCTGGGTGACTTCGGCGATGTGACTCTGTCGTTCGGTTTGACTCAAACGATCGTCTCAGCCGAACCAACGCAAGCCGGCAACGATTCGATCACGGTCGGCACGGGCAACGATGTGGTCGTGGCGGGCAACGGCAGCGACACGATCACCGACAACGGCGGTCGCAACGCGATCGTCAGCGATGACGGACGTGTGGAACTTGCGGGACTGTTGCTGACGCTTGTGACGAGCGACTCGGTGCCGGGGGGAGCCTCCGACACGGTGACGAGCGGCGGCGGTGACGACGTGATCGTGACCGGCGGACTCGGTGATTCGATCAGCTCCGGCGGAGGCGCGGA
The DNA here is from genome assembly GCA_964539995.1 of uncultured Planctomyces sp. GTDB lineage: Bacteria > Planctomycetota > Planctomycetia > Planctomycetales > Planctomycetaceae > SXKJ01. Next base: position 18,340 of record CAZILR010000005.1, on the reverse strand, counting down.
CATTGTCATCAGCGATTACGGCACAGTGACGTTGGTCAATGGTTCGGTTCGTTCGGCGACGAGTCTCGATCCGAACGAAGGGGGCAACGACACGATTGACGCCGGAGCCGGCGACGATGTCGTGATCGCCGGAGCGGGTAACGACAACGTGACGAGCGCGTCGGGCAACAACGTGTTCCTGGGTGATCGCGGTACGGTGACGTGGACCGCCACAGGCATGACCGGCATCGTCGCCGCAATTTCGCTGACGAGCGGCAACGACACGCTGACCAGTGGCGGCGGCAATGACATCCTTGTCGCGGGCGAAGGAAACGACACGGTGACGAGTGGCGGTGGCACGGACATCGTCGCCGGTGACGTGGCGGAACTGACGCTGGCGGCCGGCGTGGTGGTGTCGATGAATGCGGCTCAAGCGAACGTGATCGGCGGCAACGACACGATCACCACGACCGGCAGCACGAGCATTGCGGTCGGCGGCAACGGCGCGGATGCGATCACGGCGATTGTGTCGGTCGGCGATTTGGCGACGGTGACGTGGGTTGGTGTAGCCCTCTCGCAAGTGGTCACGACCGCGTCGGAGTTCGGCAACGGCGACACTCTGACCGGCAGTAGTGCGGCGGACGTGCTGATCGGCGGCAGCGGTGCGGACACGATCAGCGCGGGGGGCGGCAACAACTTCGTACTGGGTGATGACGGCACGGTGACGTTCACGGCCGGTGTTGCGGTCTCACTGACAGTCAGCGAGGGAGTTCATGACGCGGCGGACAGCGTGACCACCGGAAACGGCAACGACGTGATCGCAACCGGCGGTGGCAACGAGGTTCTGAGCTCCGGCGACGGCAATGACCAGGTCGATGCCGGTTCGGGCAACGACACGGTGGATGCCGGCAGCGGCAACGACTTCGTAGTGGGGGGACTCGGCAACGATTCGCTCACGGGCGGCAGCGGCAACGACGTGGTCTTCGGTGGCATTGCGCTCGGCACGGTCTTGGACTACACGCTGGGGACCAGCGACTTCATGGCCGCTCCGCAGTACGCCGCGAGCGAAGCGGCGTTCCCAACCGGTTATGTCGCGGCGATCAACGTGACTCCGACGATCACAAATGGCTTGTCGATTGATGGCGCGATCAATGACGGCGATGACTCGATCACCGGTGATGCCGGCAACGACGTGCTGTTCGGCGGAGCGGGAACTGATCAACTCAGCGGCGGCAATGACGCGGATTATCTCGATGCCGGCAGCGGCAACGACGTGAATGTCAGCGGCGGCGGTGGTGAGGACGTGATCCGTGGCGGCGCGGGAGACGACGTGCTGCACGGCGACAATGCCATCGACCAGCTCTTTGGTGACGATGGTGACGACAAGCTCTTCGGCGACGACGGGAACGTCGGCCAGCGGTTGTACGGCGGTAAAGGTCGCGACGAACTCTTTGGTTTCGCGGCGGCGGGCGATGCGACCACGCAAAACGGCGAACAACTTTTCGGCGAGGATGACGGCGACTTTTTGTACGGCAGCTTCCGCAAGGACGTGCTGATCGGCGGCGGCGGCGGCGATTACATCCACGGCGATTCGCTCGCGGCTAGCTACGCGAACAACACGCAAGCGGCGACGTTCGGTGGCAACGACACGATCCGTGGAGGCAGCGGCAGCGATCAAATCTTCGGTGGCGGTGGCAGCGATCTGATCCTCGGTGGAGCCAACAATGACATCCTCGAAGGTCAGGCGGGCAGCAACACGATCTACGGCGGAACAGGCATCGACTTGCTGACGCTGTGGACCGGAACCGGCTTTGGTAACGACGCGATCGACGGACACTTCGGTAACGAAACGGCGAACGACATCGCCGATGACAACGCGACCGACGTGCTGGTGCTCAACGGCACGAGCGGCAACGACACGATGCTGCTCAGCCAGCAGTTCGGCGCGAACGGGCAAGTGCGGTTCGACTTCAACGGCTCAGTGCGGACGCTGACGATGCTGTCGGCGAGCGGTACGCCGCTGATCGAGCAATTCCAAGTCGCTGGACTCGCGGGGGACGACGTGATCGGCTTCGTGACAGCGGACACGCAGTTGCCGGTCGGCATCACGAATCCGGTGGCGACCGGCTTGTCGCAAGCGTTGGACCTGTCCGCGCTGGCGACCCGCAGCCGCGATTTCGTGTCTCGGTTCACGGGAGACAGCGGCAACGACTTGCTGATCGGCGCAGCGGGTCGTGATTCGCTCGACGGCGGACTGGGCAGCGACGTGTTGTACGGCTTCGCCGGCGACGATCGCTTGTGGGGCGATCGAGGAACCGGAGCGGCGGCCGATCATGACGTGATGTTCGGCGGGCAAGGGAACGACGATGTTTTCGGAGGTTCGGGCAAGAACACGATCTACGCCTGGTCGATCGCGCCGGAGACGCGGTTGGTTCCGGTGCCCGGCGCGTCGTTCAGTTTCGGCGATGTCGCGGGACTCATCAGCGGCGGCCCGACGGCAAACTTCGGTGTGTACGTCGAGCGAGCGACCGGCAAGCTGCGGCTCGACGATGGCGACTTGAACGACGACGGTGTGCTCGATGCCGGAACCGACGTGACCGGCAGTAATGCACCGTTCGATCTGGAAGTGACGGGCCTGAATCGGACGTTGGGCGGCGAGCGGAACGACAACTTGTTCGGCGGCACGACGCTCGATTTCTTGTACGGCAACGGCGGCAACGATGTGCTGTTCCGAGCCAACGGGACGACTTTTGAGTCGATGGACGGCGGCTTGGCTGGCGACGAATGGAAGGAATACGCGCGCGAATCCGATCAAGTCTGGTACGTCGGCGGGACGAACGCGGATGACGAGATCAACGTCGATTTCGTCACGGAGCCTGGGCTGCTCGCCGATCATCACCTCGTCACGCGACTGACGAACAACAACGGCAACTTCAGTTTCGACGCGCAAGTGCGGTTGGACTTCACCGCGACCGACGACAACGGCAACCTCGTTTGGGATCCGCGCGACCGAGTCGTTGAACTCGACGCGCTGTTAGCGGCTCAGGCGGCTGGCGACACGGCGGCTGTGGACGGAATGCTCTCCGGTCTGCAAATCGCGCAGACGAATCTCATCAGCAACCTGCTGCCGGGCGAAGGCGATTTCCTGGTGATCCTGATCGATGCGTTAGGTGGCAACGATCAAATCGAAGTCGGACCGACAGTGCAGAAGTCGGTGTGGGTCGATGGCGGCGCGGGAGATGATCGCGTCGAAATCAGAACCGGCAACGCGATCCTCACGGACAAGGCAGAGAACAGCGAATCGGTCGGCGGACTGCTGGGACGCAACGATCTCGCGACGCAAGCGTTCGCGCTGACGACGGTTGTCAGCGGCGCGACGCAGACATTCGATGGCCAGACGGTCACGACCGGCGCGACGTTCAGCGGGCTGACGATCGACAATCCGCAAGACGTCGATTGGTACAAATTCACGCTCTCCGCAGCGACGATCGCGGC
>CAZILR010000005.1:0-14766 GCA_964539995.1 uncultured Planctomyces sp. | reverse complement strand
AGCGGCTCGCCGATCGACAATCTTGGACTGGCGCTCTTCAACGTCAACGCTGACGGCACGCAGGGGACGCAGATCAGTCAGACATTCACGCCGAGCGGAAACGCCAGTTCAATCACGCTCACGGGGCTGACCGCGAACACGCCCTACTTGTTGAAGGTCACGTCGCCGAACATCGTACCGACGATCTACGACCTACGAATGAATCTGTCTGGCACCCCGGACGCGGGTCTTATCGCGGCGTTCGAGCAAGTGAACCTCTCGTTGCGAGCGGACCTCGAACGGCGGGATGTGATCCTGGGCGGAACGGGTGACGACATTCTGCGCGGCGGCGCGGGTGAGGATTGGATCTTCGGCGACGATGGCAACGACGTGCTGACCGGCGGTACCGATCGTGGAGCCAGCGATTTGCTATTCGGCGGCGCGGGGAACGATACGTTCCAGATCATTCCTGATGCGCTGCCGCTCTTGGGCAATCAGCCAAACACGCAGTTCAATCCGGCGACGCAAACGTACTTGCCGACATTCAACGATGAGTTCTTTGGTGGCGATGGTGAGGACCGCGTGTTGTTCCTGGGGGGCGATAAGGATCGCCGTGGCTTCGATGTGCCGGACTTCGCGGCCGTGAAATACGACCCGACGTTACATCGCTACGAGTTCAGCAGTCTCGTGTGGGACATCGGGACGCAATCGTTCCGCACGCAAACCGACGCGAATGGATTGACGACTTATCAACAGGAGTATGCCTTCTATCAAACTCGTGACGTCGAGCAGACGCAGATCGACACTCGCTCCGGCAACGACGTGGTTCATGCCGACCCCGGTTTCCAATTCCTGCCGCTGTACGCGGCCTCGTTGGTGCATCGCTACAGCTTCAATGAGACCAGCGGCACGACATTCGTCGATTCAGTCGGTGGTGCGAATGCGGTCCTCGTGGATCAATCTGGTTCCGGGACGACCAGCGGCAACGGCGGTAACTCGATGAGCGGCGGTCAAGCGCGGCTCTTTGGTGGCACGAATACGACTGCGGATTACATCGAACTGCCCGACACGATTCTCGCCGGACTCACGGACGCGACATTTGAATTCTGGGCGACTCGGCAGAGCGCGCTCAGTTGGGGCCGCATTTTCGATTTCGGCAACGACACGAGTGACTATTTCACTTCGACTTGGTCTCAGGGCACGAACGTCAGCACCGATCTGGTCGAATGGAGAGACACGGGAGTGACCGGAGATAACAGCAACTCCGCGGGCAACACGCTGGCTCCGCTGACCAACGGCCAGGAATTTCATTTGACGTTTGTGGTCGATCAAGGCGCGGGAACAGGCGGTAAGACACTGGTCTCGTGGTACAAGGACAGTGTCTTCAAGGGTTCGTTCGACACGGACGTGAAACTGTCCGATTTGACGCAGAACAACAACTGGCTGGGTCGATCGAAGTTTGGCTCAGATGCGACGGCCGATGCGTCGTACAACGAGTTCCGCATTTACAACCGCGCAATCACAGCCGGAGAGATCGCTTACAGCCGTTCGCTCGGCCCCGATGCGAATTTGACGGCGGTGTACTCAGAATACGGGATCGACCGTGGCAACTTTGAGCAGGGAGCCATCGAAGCAACGATCCAAATCAATGGCGGCGATGGCGACGACTTCTTGTTCGGTGGAGCGCTCGCGGACACGATCACCGCTGGCAGTGGTAACGATTACGTCGTCGGTGGACTCGGCGACGACCAACTCTTCGGCAATGGCGGTGCGGATCAATTGTTTGGATTGGCTCCGGCCGCTGGATCAGCGCAGGACGGTTATCCCAGCAACCCGCCGCGTCCGATCACGTTCCCCACCACGGCCTCGCCGGAACGCTACAACTATGATCTTTCGGCACCGTTCTTGGACTTCGATACGACAATTCGCCGGGGCGTGAGCCTCAACGCTCCGCTGATCGACAACGTCCTCACGAATGCGTTTGGCCTCCAAGGGAGCAGCCTGGGCGAACAGCTTTCTTCGCTCGCCCAGATTGGAGATTTCAACGGCGATGGCCACCCCGATTTCATCGCCAGTGCGGCGAACACGAGTTATTTGCTGTATGGCCCGATTGACCTGCATGACCTCGAATCGGTCGCTCCGTTCGCGGACATTGTCATCAGTCATTCCGCGCTGGGGCGTCCGGCGTCCAAGTTCGGCGATGTGAATGGTGATGGCATCACCGACTTGGCCTTTGTGCGGCAAGACAATGGCGACCCACTGGTCACGATCGTTTATGGCAGTGCCACGACGTCGTGGAAGCGCGACTGGGACAGCACGTTCGTCACGTCGAATCTCATCACTTCGGGAGCGAATAAAAATAGCACGCGCATTCGCTTGAATGGCTCGCCGCTATCGAGCACCGCACCGTTGAACGTGGTCCTTGGGGAATTGAACGGTGACTCGACGGGGGATGTGGCAATTCTGGCCGGCTCCACGACCGGAGCGGATGCTGTCGTGGCCGGGACGTTCGATTACGGCTTCGTGTTTTCTGGGAAAACGGTCAGCAACTTCCAATCGTCTGCCTCCAAGCCAGACCTGTTGCGCGGTGACCGACTCGTGCAAATTCGCAGTAAAGATGCCTATGCCGCGTTGAACTCGATCCTCGCGGGCGACGTCACCGGCGATGGTGTCCAGGAACTCGTGTTCGGCGATCGAACGCTGTCGGTCACGACGGAAGCCGTGACGCCCGCAGTCGCGACGGCTCCTGGCACCGTGATCAGTTCGGCCGGTTTCACGAGCGCGTTGCAGATCAGTGTCGGTTCGATCACACGAACGATCTTCGTGGCTCAGACCGACGGCCCGGACGCGAACGGAACATTCGACGGCGCGAGCGACATCGTCGATCAGATCAATCAATCGCTGCTCAACACGAGTTTGGCGAACGAAGTCACGGCGACGCTGGTCGGCAACACGATCCGTTTCACGACCGACGCGGGGGGCAGCGACGTGACGGTCAATGTTGTCGAATCGGTCGCCCCGACGAACTTGCATCCGCTGGGTTTCGAGTTCAGCCAAGGGGCGGCGAGGTTCGCCAACTACACGATCACGCCCCCTTCAACCTCGAACGTCGGTGGTGCCACGGTCGGTGTGAGTGGTTCGGTGCAGCACAACCCGAACGCGGGCCTGTCGATCACCGGCGGCTCGCTGCAATTATTTCCGAGTATTACTTCCGGCCTCACGCTCGACTACGGCGAGACCCACAATGCGACCAGCAATGTTTTCGTGACGCGGCGGTCGATCAACAATGTCGATACTCAGGAACTTGTTTTCCGCGGCGATGTGCGCGTCAATCAAAGCAAGTCGGTGAACCTCAGCGTCACGCAAGGTGCGAGCCTCAGTTCGATCGCCAACACGATCAACACGACGCTCGCGTTGCCAGGCCACCTCAAGCAGCAGCGGTACACGTCGTTCGACACGCCGCAGGATGTCACGGACTCCTTTACGGGCTTCTTCACGAATTCGTTCTCGCGGCAGACGAGTCTGAGCGTATCGGGCATCACCGAAGCGGGCGGCGGCAGCGGAAGCGTGACCGCCCGCGCGAAACTCTTTGGATTCTTTGAAGCGGGTGACAGCGGAATCTTCGGCGAGGAGTATCAAGTCGATGTGTACCTGACGAGCCCCAGCGGGGTCACGCAGTCTTTCACCTACAATCCTGGCAACACCACGAATGACGTGTCGAGCTTCACGACCGGAAACCTGTCGTTCCCGCTGACCGACAGCCAGGTGAACGGCCAGTGGACTCTGTATGTCGTGTTCGACGGCGACAACAACATCTTTGATGGCGAGCAGAACGGCAGCAGCCTGAGTCGCTGGATGCTGGAACTCGATGTGCCGTTCGCCGAAGCCGCCGTCAGCAACAACGCGCTCACGATCAGCACCGTGAATGAGCCGCTGTTTTACGATGGGCTGAGCATGACCGTCGGTTCCGACACCGTGACTAGCCGGCCACTGGGCTTCACGAGCAGCGCGAGCGGAACGGGAACTTCGACAGGCACGACGACGATCGCCGCGCCGATCTTGAGTGGCTTGCCGATCGGCAGCAATTTGCGAGTCAGCCTGGATACGGCCAGCGCGACACCTTCGACGCCGTTTGCGTTGGGCGACGTAAGTCGCGACGGCTTTGATGACATTGGCTTCGTCCGTAACGGCACGCTGGATGTCTTCTTTGGCGATGCGAGCGTGACGACCGCGTTTGCGACGTCGGATCGGCAGATTACCGGGAACGTGACGTTGGCGACGGGGGGCGACTTCAACGGTGACGGCCGCGGCGATCTGGTGGTGATGGACACGAATCATGACGTCGGGGTCTTCAACTCGATTGGCAGCGATCCCAGCACCCAGACGTTTGCTCAAGCCGACACGAAGATCACGTCGCTCGGCTCGAATACGACGCTGCTCACCGGCGGAGCGTTCGATTTCGACGGCAACGGCTTGGATGACCTTCTGCTCGGCAATCCTAGCGAGGTCGCGGGAGATTTCTCCGGCACCGTCGTTGGCCGAGTTTCGCTGGTCAGTGGTTTCCGTGTGTTGCCAATGTTGTTCGACGAGTTGTCCAACGTGTCGGTCGCTGGTGCCGGTGCGTTCGTCGCGGATCGTGGGTCTGGGCAGCCACTGCTGTTCGACGATAACGGGCAGCCGTTCACGTTCGCCGCCGGGCAAACGGAGCGTTGGTTCCGCTTTGCCACATTGGGTGATGGAAGAGCCAACAACGCGATTCGGCTGAAGGGGGATGTCGTCGCGGATTTGATCTCGAAGAACGGCGCGGTCCTGGCGGTCCAGCAGCGAGCGTTTGATCTGCGGACGCTGGAGGCCGGCACCTATTTTCTGCGCGTTTATTCGGGAGGCGCGAGCGACTCTCGTCAACCGATTCCGCTCGGCAATTTGTTCGACGATGCGAGCACGGCGAATCTGGACACGGCGATTTCGACCGACACGTTCAAGGCCGTCGCCGAACTCACGGACTTGGGAGTCGACCAAGTCGTGCTCGGCGGCACTCCGACTCTCTCGCTCAATTCCGGTTCGACGGTGAACTTCAATTTGACCAACATCGGTTGGGAAAATAGTTCGTACAGTTCGCCGGTTAATGACGCAGTAGCGGTTCAATCGAACGAGCGGGCGATCCGCACGACTCGTTCCACAGATTCGCTGAACACGTTCCTGAAGGTCGAAGACGGGGTTGGAGTTCACGCCAATTCGCTGGTCACGTTCGATCTCAACGAACTGCGGACGGCGGGCGGGTTTAGCTCGTTGCAGCCGTTCCGATTCATTGCTGAACGCGCGGGGATGAATGATCTCGGTGGCGGTACGATTCGCACGGTGGCGATCGTCAGCAGCAATTCGGGCGTGCTGGGTGGCTACATCAATGGACAATCCGTCGCGGTGACGAATACGAGTGGCACTTGGGCTTTCAGCGGCTCGATCCCTGCCGCGCAAACGAGCAGCAGCGGGTTCGTCTCGTTCGATGTCGAACTGCCGAACAATGCTCGCTATCTGACGCTGTTGGTGACCGGGGCAGGTGATGGGATTGGTTCCGATCACGGCGTCTTCTCCGGAGCACGGCTGGTTCCGGTGAACTTCAGCATTGAGTTCGCCGCTCCCATCGCGGGACAGACCCACGAGACATCGACGTTTCCTGATAGTGACCTTGTCCGTGGCGGTGACGGCGACGACGCCATCACCGGAAACGCTCGACACGATGCGTTGTTCGGCGAGAGCGGGGTCGATCAATTCGTTGCGGAACCGACCGAGGTTCGAGATTTTCAGACCGGGATCGACCAGGCGCTCGTGGCCCCCACGTCCGCCGATGCCGTTGCTGGCAATCCCGATCCGGTGCTCGACCCTACGATCACTATTGTGGATCCAAGCCTTTCGACTGCGATGGCGACAGCGCTGTCGAAGCCCACGATCAGCAATGACCGCGCTCTGCACTTCGATGGTGTGAATGACAACGTGACCGTGACCGGCTTCGGGCAAGTTGCCCCCACGACTGAGATCACCATCGAGTTCTGGCAAAAGGTCGATGCCCAAACATCACAGAGCACGTTGACCCTCAGTCCTGACAACAGCGCCAACCGCATCAATGCGCATGTGCCGTGGGACGACGGCGTGGTGTATTGGGACTTTGGCGACATTAGCACGGGGAGACTGAGCTATACGCCACCGGTGTCGTTGGTCGGAACGTGGCAACACTTCGCGATGGTCAGCAGTGTCAGCGGCAACGTCATGAGGATTTATCGCAACGGTGTGCTGGAAGCCTCGAAGACCGGAGCCAGTTCGTTCACTCGGGGCGCGTTTGATTTATTGATCGGCAGCTTCGGTGGTGATTTGTCGGAGCTGCGGATCTGGAATACGGCCCTGACTCAAGCCGAGATTCAAAGCCGGTTCAATCAATCGCTGAGCGATGATTTCGTGGCCAGCACGCCCAGTCTGGTCGGCTACTGGAAGTTTGACGAACTTGGCGGCACGACGGCGTTCAATCAAACGAATCGGTCGCCCGATGGCGTTCTGGGAGGTGGAGTCACCGCGAATCAGCCCACGCGAACGGCTTCGACAGCGCTGGCGGCTTCCAGCACATCCGTTCGCAATCCGATCCTCGCCTCGGAACTGGGGTCTGTGACGCAGATCGACACGAATGGCCGCACCGTCACGTCGTTGACGGGACTCGATCATGCGACCAACGTCGTCACGCTGGATCTGTCCGCGAATGTTACCGGGCTGATCGACAACACCGATCTGGCGATTCTCAGCCCCACTCTGGCAACGAGCGGCACATTCGCGGGCGAAAGGCTGGGGACCAGTCGCGTGCAGTCTCTGGATCTGACAAACAATCCGAGTGTCACCGATATTTCCTCGCTCAGCGGACTGACCGATTTGCGGACGCTGCGATTGGAAGGGACCGGGATCAACAACATCGGTTCGACCACGCTGACCACGCTTGGTCAACTGCCGAACCTCACGACGCTGACGATGCCGACCACGGTGCTGCCGCGCGGGACGAATCTGGTGGTCAACGAAGGTACGGCGGTCAACGTCGGTGCCAGCCTTGCTTCGTTGAACTTCGACGGCACAAACGATTTTGTCGATCTAGGAACTGTAACGGCGCTCGGCAGCCTGACGAGCAATTTCACGGTGGCCGCATGGATCAAACCGACCACGGTGTCAGGGCTGCACCGCATCATCAGCCGTGATAACAGCAGCGGCAGCGGTGGTTGGAGCTTCGAGCAAAGTGGGAACCAGCTTCGTTTCACGACGATCGGGTTCTCGACTTTCTTGACCACCACCGCCAACCTTCAAGCAGGGCAATGGACTCACGTCGCAGCGACGTTGAAGTCGTCGAACTCCGTTGAATTTTTCGTGAACGGCGTTTCGATCGGCAGTGTGTCGGGAACGACCGCACAGGCGGCCAGCGTTTCGAGATTTTTGATCGGCGCAGGATCCTCGACTGGAAGCGACTCGTTTGGTGGTCGTCTCAACGATGTTGGCGTTTGGGCCGGTACTCTTACGACCACGCAGTTGGATGCCGCACGGCGCGGCGATTTGGCCAGTGTCGGCACGAACCCGATTGGCTTCTGGCGGCTCAACGAAGGAACTGGGACAACCATCGCGAGTTCCGGGCCGACGGCGATCAACGGCACATTGACCAATGGACCGGTCTGGGGGAGCGATGTCAGCTTTACCGCGCCACTGACGCAAACCGCTGCGTTTGGATTGACGAATTCGGACAACGGCATCGCTACGGTGACGGTCCACGGTGGCAGTTTCCCGCTGGTGATTCGCAACATTGCTCCGACGATCACACAGACGCCGAATCTCGACCTCGCCAACAGCGGCGGCGGCGTGCGCGAAGGGCAGACGATCACCGTCACTCCGAATGCGACTCCCGGCCGATTCGATGTGAAGATCAACGGCACGACGGTCGATCAGCTTATCGTCACTGATCCGAGCAGCGCCGATTTGTCGGCCATCGACGCGCGGATTTCCATTCAAGCTCCCGATGGATCGACGGCGAGTGTCACACAGCGAGCGCTGACGTTGGCCAACACGTCGTCCGTGTTTCTGCCGGATGACGTTCTCGACAATGCGACGAATCTGACGACCACCCTTTGGCTGAAGACCACCAAGACCGGTCGCCAGACGTTGGTCAGCGCGGCCAACGCGACACGGATTGAAGAGTTTTCCATCTACTTGCTCAACAACACCACGTTCGCCGTCGCCGCGCACAACGAGCAAGTGACTTGGACGATCGCGTCGATCTCTGACAACGCTTTCCATCACATCGCGGTCGTGCGCGATGCCGAGCACAACCGAGCCGAACTGTTGATCGACGGGACTTCGCAAGGCACACGACCTTTCACCGGCAGGCAGCAGGCGTTCGACATCGCCGAAGGTGGATTGGTCATCGGCCAGGATCAGGATGTGGTTGGCGGCGGGTTCGATTCGGCGCAAGCCTTCGTCGGGACGCTCGACGACTTGACGATTTGGAGCCGCGCACTCTCCAGCACTGAAATTACCGCGATCAAAGCCAACACCGTTGCTGCAAACAGTTCCGACTTGCGATTGCGGCTCGGCTTCAATGATGGCTCCGGGGCGGCCGCTCGCGACAGCAGTATCTTCGGTTACGACGGCGCGATCACCGGCGGGACTTGGACATCGACCGTGCCAGCGGTGTTCATACCGTCGTTCACGATTCCGGATAATGGCGTCTATAAGCTCACGATCGGCGTATCGGACGACGACGGCGGGACCGCTTCCGCTTCAAGGACGTTTACCGTCCAAAACGTCGCGCCGGCGATCAACGATCTCAATCCCAGTTCCGCGACCGGCGCGATCGGCACGCGGCTGACGTTCGACGCTCGCGATGTCTCCGATCCCGGCGTGAACGACACGCTGACTTATCTGTGGACGGTCACGACCAACAACGGTCAAACGGTTCCGCCGTCGGAAAGTATCGAATTCGATTTCACACCGCTCTACGCCGGCACCTACACCGTCACGCTGACCGTGACCGATTCCGATGGAGCCGTGACCTCGCAATCGCAGACGTTCAACGTCAATCCGATCGCGGTCGCGACCATGTCTCCTGTGTCGCCGGTGCAGGCGCTTTCACTGGTGACATTAGAAAGCAGCACGTCGAGCACGTTGGCTCCACAAGGACCGCTGTTCGGTGAAGATCAGCATGTTCGTCGCGAGTACCAATGGACCGTGTCTCCCAATGTATTCGTGATCACAGAACCGGTTGCGAGTTACGCAGATGCTGTGAATGCGTTGTCGCCCGTGGCTTACTACCGCTTGGATGAAGCGTCTGGCACAACCGCTGCGAACTCGTTTGGTTCTGCGGCTGATGGAACTTACACCAATGGCCCGACTCTTCAAGCCGTAGGAGTTCCAAACACTGGCGGAACGGCGGTCAGCTTCGACGGTTCCAACGACCACGTTGTCATTCCCAAGTCGATCACGGACGACTTCACGATCGCGGCTTGGGTCAACACGACGCAGGCTTCTGCCGTTGGAACGCAGTGGTGGCAAGGGCGCGGCATCGTCGATGGTGAGATGAGCGGCAAGCAAACCGACTTCGGAACATCGCAGTTGAACGGCAAGTTTGCGTTCGGCATGGGAGGTAACGGGGCGAATGATTTCACGATCGAGTCCACGACTTCGATCAACGATGGCCTGTACCACTTCGTTGTGGCGACTCGAAACAACACCACGGGGCTGATGCAGATCTTTGTCGATGGCGTTTTGGAAGCTTCGGCAACGAGTTACACGGGGACTCGAACTGCTCCTCCGCGCCTCACCATTGGTCAAATTCAGACGGGGGCCAACCGTTTTGCCGGACAGATTGACGAAGTGGCGTTGTTCTCCACGGAATTGACGGCGACTCAGGTGACCGAGCTGTTTAATTCCGCCTCGGGATTGGTGACTCAGGCGGCGATTGACGCGGCACTCAGCCAGCCAACACTGCATGTCGTGCCGCTGGGGATGGGCGCGCAAAACGCAACTCTGACCGTCACCGATGTCTTCACGACGGACGGAGTCCCCGGAGAAACGCGACTGTCGAATTCGCAGACGATCAATTTCAACGTCACCGCTGCGCCGGCGTTGGCGATCCACCAAGCGTCGCTGGCCGCTCCGACGGTCACGAACGGTGGCTTTGAATCGCCGACGTTGAACGACAACGAGTTCTTCTATGTGACGAACTTGAGTGCTCAGCGGAAGAGTGAGCTGGTTTGGACTTCAGGCGTCAGTGCGGATGGAACGGCACTCAATCACAACATCGGCGGCTTCCAGAACGCCACGAGTCTCGCGCCGGAAGGGCAGCAACTTGTGGCGTTGCAGACATTGCCGGGCATTTACAACTCGGCCAGCGTGACTCAAACGGTCGGTGGTTTCGAGATCGGGCAACCCTACGCCATCAGCCTGTTGACGATGGCACGCGGCGGCAACTTGGGCAGTGATCTGGAAATCGTGCTGGATGTGGGCCTCTCCACCGAGCAGAAGATTCTCGAAATCGACCTCATCACGTTCACGAGCTTTGCGAAAGTCACCAGCAACGCCTTCACCGCGCTCAAGGACAACTACTCCGTCACCGTCCGATCGACCGCAAACGGTGGGTTGCTCACGGATGATCGCACGACGCTGATCGATGATGTGAACATCGTCAGCCTGCCGGCCGAAGGAGACGCGATCGCGCTCAGCCCCGGCAATCTGTCGCCGATTCCGCAGGTTGATGGTGTCGATGTCGGCTCGCGAAGCTTCTTGTGGCAGGTCACGACCTCGTCGAATGCGACGCACCATTCGACGAATGTTCCGCGGACGTTTGGTGCCAGCCCGGTGACGGTGACTTCGACGCTCGAAGTGAGTGGCGCGGCGGGGACTGTGGCGGACGTGAACGTGATGTTGAATATCACGCACACTTGGGACGATGACGTCCAAGCCGTGTTGATTGCTCCGGACGGCACGCGCGTCACGCTGATCTCCCATGCGGGAGGGAGCGACGATCACTTTACGAACACCGTTCTCGACGATGCTGCGGCCGTGGTGCTCTCCAGTGCCGCCGCGCCTTTCACGGGCACCTTCCGTCCGTTCGAATCGTTGGCCGCGTTGAATGGAAGAAGTCCCAACGGAACCTGGACGTTGGAACTGACAGACATCTTCCCCGGCGCGGATGACGGGACTCTGCTCGCTTGGTCGTTGGACCTCACGACGACCACAGTGATTGTCAGCAGTACGGACAGTTCGCTGACCTTCACTCCGACCGACGAGGGAATTTACACCACGACGCTGACCGTCACCGATCAGTTCGGCTCGCAAACCATCACGAATACGAAGTCGTCGATCCTCACGGTGCTCAACGCCGCCCCGACCTTCATCAGCGATGGCGATGCGATCCTGATTCCCGGCGCGCCCAGCGACTTGCTGGTCCGCTTCACCGATCCCAGCGTGGCCGACACGTTCACCTTCAGCATCGACTGGGGTGACGGAGTGATCGACAGCGGAGCCGCCATCGCCACGGCGAACGCCGCGGGGGGGCAAGTGGGCATGATCGCCGGATCGCACACCTACGCGACGCAAGGGAATAAGTCGGCAATCATCACGATCACCGACAACGACGGTGGTACCACGACGCAGGCATTCACCATCTTCGATCGCACGTTACCGACCGCAGACCTGACCGATGTGACGCCCGATTCGCGCAACACGAATGCCGGCGTGGTCACGATCAACTTCTCCGAGCCAGTCAGCGGTGTCGGGATCAGCGATTTCACGCTGACTCGCGACGGCATCGCCGAGAACATCAGCGGCCTGTCGGTCACGCAAGTCACGGCCAGCCAATACACGCTCGACCTGTCGAGCGTCACGGGGACGAGCGGTCACTACGAATTGACGCTGACTGCGGCCGGCTCCGGCATTCAGGACTCGGCCGGCAACCTGTTGGCAACCTCGGTGGTTGATGCCTGGACGATCGACACGACGGCTCCGACCGCGACGCTGACCGACTTTGGCGCGACGCCGCTCGACCAGGCGACCGGACTCGTGACGATCACCTTCAGCGAGCCGGTCACGGGCCTCGATCTGGCCGATCTGTCGCTGACTCGCAACGGTGCGAACGTCAGCTTGAGCGGTCTGTCGCTGACGCAGGTTTCCGACACGCAATTCACGCTCGACTTGAGCACCGTCGCCGCGACGTTCGGAAACTACGCGCTCACGCTCTCTGGCAGCGGAGGCATTCAAGACCTCGCGACGAACGCGCTGGCGATCACCACGTCCACTTGGTCCGTCGAGCAAGTCGCTCCGACCGCGACGATTTCGTTCGCGGGTGACTCGCACCGGCAGACGGACATCGGCGTTGTGTCGATCACGTTCAGCGAGAACGTCAGCGGGTTCAACCTCGCGGACCTGACGCTCACGCGAGATGGCTCGGCGGTCAGCTTGACCGGTTTGTCGCTCGTGCAGCTCAGCCCGTCGGAGTACACGATTGATCTGTCGTCGGTCACGACGGCGGAAGGGGACTACGCTCTGAAGCTGACGGCGGCCGGATCGGGCATTCAAGACCAAGTCACGAATGCGATGACGACCAACGCGACAACGAATTGGGCGGTCGATACGACCGCTCCGCCGGCGAACATCGGCGATGTCATGCCCGATCGCCGAGCGACTCCGGTGGGTGTCGTCACGATCACGTTCGATGAACCGGTCAGCGGGCTGACGATTGCCCATCTAGCTCTCACGCGCGACGGCTCGGTCCTGAATCTGACCGGCGTTCCGATCACGGCGATCAGTTCAACGCAGTACGAGATCGACTTGACCAACTTCACGCGATTTGAAGCCACCGTGGAGAACTTGGTCGGCGACGACGAGACCGTGGTGTTGCCCGTGCCGGGCAACTATGTGCTGACGCTGAGCAACTTCGACGGCAACATCGTGGACGGAGCCGGCAACTCGCTGACCGCCAGCGTGAATGCTGCGTGGACCATCGACCTCAGCGGCCCGGTCGCGACGTTCAGCGGTCTGCCAACAACGCCGACCAACACGGCCGTGGGCCTGGTCACGGTCACGTTTGATGAAGCGGTGACCGGTGTCGGACTGGAAGACTTCGCACTGACTCGCGACGGCGTTGCGGTCAGTCTCAGCGGCGTCCCCTTCGTGACCGTCAACGCGACGACCTACACGCTCGATTTGTCGAGCGTCACCACGATCGGAGGAAGCTACCAACTCGAATTGGTCGTGCCCGATCTTCCGGACGTGTCGGATATCGTCGATTCCGTGGGGAATACGGCTTCGGGCGGCACGGCCGGGCTGTTCGAGATTGACCTGGTCGCTCCGACGGCAACGCTCGATGCCGTCACATCGACGCCCCGCAGTTCGGCGATCGGCACGCTAGCCGTGACGTTCGATGAGCCGGTCAGCGGCCTTGAACTCAGCGACTTCTCGCTGACGCGCGATGGCGCATCGGTCGATCTCAGCAGCGTGACGTTCACGCAGGTCAGCGAATCTCGATACGAGATCGACCTGTCGAGCGTGACCGATCTCAGCGGAGCGTACGTCTTCTCGCTGAATGGAGTGGCCGCCGAGATCGAAGATGTCGCGGGGAATGTCTTCGCCGACAACCTCTCGACCAGTTGGACGACCGACACGAGCGCTCCGATGGCGACGCTGTCGAGCGTTTCGCCCGATCCGCGCAACAGCGCGGTCGGCATCGTCACGCTGACCTTCAACGAAGACGTCACCGGTGTCGATGTCGCCGATTTCTCGCTGACTCGCGGCGGCTCGGTCATTGATCTGTCGGCCTTGTCAGTGACGGCCGTCAGCGGCAGCGAATACACGCTCGACTTGTCGAGCGTCACGGCGGCTGCCGGCGACTACCAATTGACGCTGCGAGCCAACGGCTCTGAAATTACGAACGCCAGTGGAACTTCTCAGCTCGAAGATGCGGTCGTGACTTGGACGACTGACACCACCGCGCCGACGGGCAGCCTGAGCAGTGACACGCCGACGGCGACGAACTCGAACGTCGGTCTGGTCATTGTCGAGTTCTCCGAAGACATCAGCGGCTTGGACCTTTCCGATTTCGTGCTGACTCGCAACAGCGTGACCGTCAGCCTGACGGGGGCCACGCTGACCGAGGAAACGCCGTCGCGATTTGTGCTCGACCTGTCGGCCGTGACGGGCGATTCGGGTGAGTACGTTTTGTCGTTGCCGGCCATCGCGTCCGAGGTGACGGATTTGGCGGGCAACGTCTTGTCGGACGATCTGTCGCTGACGCGCACGGTCGATACGACCCTGCCAACAGCCAGCATCGTGGCGGTCACGCCTGATCCGCGACAGACGAGTGTCGCGCTGGTGACGATCAACCTCGATGAACCCGCCGTGGGCCTCGACATCACCGATTTCACGCTGACGCTCAACGGCGAATTCGTCAGCGTGATCGACGAAACTCTGACGCAAGTCAGTCCCACGCAATTCACGCTGACGCTGGCCGATGCGACGGCGGTGGATGGCGACTATGTCCTGACGCTCAATGCGGCGACGGCCGGCGTCACCGATGCGGCCGGTAATCCGCTGACCTCCGACGCGGTCGAATCTTGGACTCGCGATTCCGTCTCGCCGACCGCCGACATCGTGGATGTCACGCCCGATCCGCGTTCGACCGTCGCAGGCATCGTCTCCATTGAATTCAGCGAGCCGGTCAGCGGCATTGATCTGGCCGATCTGGCGCTGACACGCGATGGAACGCCGGTCAGCCTG
>CAZILR010000004.1:27345-32833 GCA_964539995.1 uncultured Planctomyces sp. | reverse complement strand
GGCTGATCCACATTCCGCAGGTTGTCTTCTAAACTCCCGCCTCGAATTGAATCCAAGGACTGCCCGACTTTCGTGAGACCATTGTGATGTTCCGAGATTCACTGAAAGTGACCATCGTCGTTTTGATCGGCTCCCACTTGGCGACGGCAGCCGAGCCGGCCACGTTTGATGCTGAGGTCGGGCCGTTTTTCAAGACATACTGCCAGCGGTGTCATGACGCGCAGAAGCAGGAGGGAAAGTTTCGGCTCGACAGTTTGCCGCGCGAGTTTGTCGATCAGGCGATGGCTCAGCGGTGGGGCGAAGTCGTCTTCCGCATCAACAACGGCGAGATGCCGCCGAAGGATCAGCCGCAGCCGAAGGCGGAGGAATTGGGGCGGGTCGTCGAGACGATTTCGTCGCGGATCAAGGAAGGTGAGGCCGCGAGAATGGCAAAGCGTGGGCCGGTGGCTCATTACCGGCTCAGTCGCGACGAGTATGGGCACACGGTCTCAGACCTGCTCGGCGTGCAGTACGACGTCACGTTGCCAGGGGCGTTCAACGACGATCCGCGCTGGCACGGGTTCGAGCGGATCGGGTCGTTGTTGTCGCTGTCGCCGTCGCATGTCGATCGGTACTTCAAGGCCGCGGAGATCGTGCTTGCTCGCGCGTTTCCGGAGACTCCGCCGACGCTCGTGAAACGGATGGCGAACGCGATCGACATTCGGCATCACGGCGAACGGCAGCGACTCGAACGGCTGGGCATCACGGCCGACAAGATTCGCGTGCCAGTCTGGCCGAGCGGCAGTGTCGCCGCGTTGCGAAGCTGGTGGTTCAATCAAAGAGATTCTGGCGTCTATCGTGCTCGCGTAAAGCTGAGCGGCCTGCCTGGCTTGGACGGTACGGCTCCGCATTTGTCCGTCTGGCATCCAACACTCAAGCGGTCGATTTACGACGAAGACATCCTTGCGCCGGAAGACAAGCCGATCACGATTGAGTTCGAGACGTTCCTCTCGGTCCCCGTCGATCTCGACTTCATCAACGAGGTTCCCGAAATCTTCTCAAAGGTCGGCAACCACACGCTCAACGTGCTCAACAGCAGCGAGAGCATTTTCTTTCTTGGCACGCGAAACATGAGCCAGCGGAACCCGACGTCGTACAAGCTGTTCGACGACGAAGGCCGAGCGATTCATCCGACGCTGCTGATCGACTCGGTCGAATGGGAAGGGCCGATCGTCACGGAGACGGACCTCAAGAAACGCGAAGGCTTGATGCCGACGAAGGAGGGTGATCTGGCCGAGTCGCGCGAATGCCTCAAGCGGCTCGCGACGCGCGCATGGCGGCGACCGGTCAACGATGCGGAGATGGCTCGCTTCTTTCACATCGTCGAAACCGAGTTGGCTTCGGGCGAGAAATTCCGAACGGCTCATCTCGCCGCAATGACCGGCATTCTCACGTCGAAGAACTTCTATTACCTCGAAGAAGGCTCGGCGACTCAGCGGCGCGACAAGGTCAACGATTGGGAGTTGGCCTCGCGGCTGTCGTATTTCTTGTGGGGTTCGATGCCTGACGATTCGCTGTTTGCCGCTGCCGCGTCGGGCAAACTGCACGAATCGGCCACGCTTCGCGAGCAACTCGGCCGCATGTTGGCAGAACCGAAGATTGCCCGCTTCACACGAGCCTTCCCGCACCAATGGCTGCAACTGCATCGAGTCGGCATGTTTCCACCCGATCCAAAGCTTTATCCGAACTACGATCTGTGGCTGGAAAAGAGCATGGCGATTGAACCGGCCGCGTTCTTCACCGAGCTCTTCGCCAAGAATTTGCCGATACGCGAATTCCTCGTGTCTGATTGGGCGATGGTCAACCCGCGATTGGCTCAGCATTACGGCCTGACGCCGCTGACAACTTCGGGCTTCCAACGAGTCGCGTTGCAACCGGAACATCATCGCGGCGGCCTGCTGACTCAGGCGGGCATTTTGATGCTGACCTCCGATGGCACGCGGCATCGCCCCGTGCATCGCGGCGTTTTGGTTTCCGAAGCCATCTTCGGCCGCACACCACCTCCGCCACCACCGAATGTCGAGCCGCTCGCGCCGACACCGAACAGCAAGCCCAAGGCGACGATCCGTCAGCAGCTTGAGTCTCACGCGACCCACGCGATCTGCGCGTCGTGCCACGTGAAGATCGATCCGCTCGGCTTGGCCTTCGACAACTACGACGCGATCGGCCAATGGCGCACCGAAGAAAAAGTCGCCAGCGGTCAAGGGGCCAATCCTCCCGTCGTCGCCAGCGGCAAGCTACCCGACGGCCGAGCGTTCCAGTCGCCCGACGAGTTCAAGAACCTGCTCGTCCAAGACCTCGACCGTTTCGCCGAAGCTTTCACCGAGCAACTTGCCACGTTCGCTCTCCGCCGAGTGATGACCATCGACGACGCGGCTCAAATCAAAGCGATCAGCCAAGCCAGCAAGGCAGACGACTATCGCCTGCGGACGTTGATCGAGAATTTCGTCATGTCTGAATTGTTCCAAAGGAGATAGACGCTTGGATTCGGCATGACGATTGTTCGACCACAATTATATGACCCCACCGGGCTTGCTCCGGTGGCTTGCGGGTTTCTGCACTACTCGTGTTGGAGTGCAAGTGAAGTCCTGAGTAGTGCAAAAACCGATCTCCACCGGGACAAGCCCGGTGGGGTTTGCTTGTTTAAGGTTTGGATGTCGATTCACTCCGGAGTTTGATTCATGACCCTCCATCGCGCGTCGCTCTCGTTATTCGCCGCTTTGATCTGTGCCAGCACATTTGCCGACGACTTCGTTCCGCAAGCCGGCAAGTTTCCTCCGGCGGGAGTCGGAACCTATCTCGCGGGCGAATTGGTCTCGGTCGATCACGTCAATCGGCGCGGAGCGATTCGGTTGGTCGGCGACAACAACGATGACCGGTATCACTGGGCTCCGAGTCATCGCTTCGCGTTGTTGCCCTACGGAACGGTGCGCTATCACGGTGCGCCGGCGGAACTGCGAGACATCCCGATCGGAACTGTCTTGCATGGCTACTTCGTCCTGCCGCCGGAAGGAGACAACTCGGTCCTGCCTCCCGACAAGAATGCAGAGAGGTACGTCCCCAAACTGACGCACGCTCTCACGCTGGAAGACGATTTCAGCTTCTATCAACGGCAGGGCCGAGCTTGGAAAGTGGTGTCCATCGACGCGAACAGCGGCAAGCTGAAGGTTCAACCCACCGGCGAGCCTAGCAAGGACGGACTGGCTGGCGATCAGACCTTCGAGTGCGACGCAAGCACTCGCGTTTGGAAGGGGCGGCAGTTCGCGGAGTTGAAAGACGTCGCAGCCGATCTTGTTGTGCAATTGAATCTGACGTGGGCTCCCGATTGGAAGAACGGGCAGTTTCATGTGGCCGACGTGTGGCTCGACGACGAAAGCCGAGCCATCGCAACCGATGTGCAACGCCGCGTCCACATCCGGCAGCAGCGAACTCGATGGTTGGCCGGGTGGGTCGATCACGTCGAGCATCAACCGGGAGGCCAAGGGATCGTCACGGTCACACTGTTCGGCGGGATGGACTCATCGCTGTATGACGCAGTGAAAGCTCAAGCTAAGCCGGGTGGCGGAGCAGCACTCGCGGCGGCGGAGCCGACTCTGCGATCGTGGTGGCAGGAGCATGACAACAAATCGGGGCCGGTTCTCGATGTGAAAGAGATTCCGAACCCACCGCCTGGCAACAGCGGCCTACAACTGCGAGTGCAGCTTCGCGAATTGCTGGATGGGTTTCGTCCCGGCCGCATCGTCAAAGTCCGTCCCAACGGATTCCCCAACGTCAAACTGCCGCCCGAAGAACGTGTGAAAAACTTGGATGACCGCTGAGCAACCGATGCTGTAGAGTGCGTTCGCATCAGCAAGCCCCGAAGACGAGGAGTTTCGAGATGTCCCATTTCCTGGCTCAAAATTGGTTGCTCAATCGTCGGCGTGTCCTCCGAGGCGTCGGAGTGGCGATGGCGTTGCCGCTGCTGGAGTGCATGACTCCGCTGCGAGCCGCCGAATCGAAGAGCCGCGCGAAGCGGAGCGTTTTCATTTATCTGCCGAACGGCGTGAACACGCTCGACTATCAAATCACGAAGGCGGGAGCGGACTACACGTTTTCAAAATCGCTGCTGCCGCTGGAAAAGCATCGAGCCAACATCACGCCGATCAGCGGGCTGTATCACCCGCACGGGCTTGGGCATCATCACAATTGCAGTTCGATCTGGCTGACCGGCGGGAAGATTGGGCAGTCCGAGCGGAACACGATCTCGGTTGATCAACTGATGTCGCAGGTGACCGCGCCGCTGACGCGATTCTCGTCGATTGAGCTGAGCAATCAGGGGCACTCGCTGGCCTACACGCCGGACGGCATTCAACTGCCGGCGCAAGGGAATCCCGGCGTGGTGTTTCGCGAACTGTTTGAAGAGCCAACGGGCGGAACCGCGAAGCAGCGTCGCACGCTGCAACGTCGAGGCAGCATCCTCGACGCGATTCTGGGCGACGCGAAGTCACTCGGCGATCAGCTTGGCAACGAAGATCGTGGACGGCTGGAGCAATATCTGACGTCGGTTCGCGAAGTTGAAATCCGCACGCAACGAGCCGACAAGTGGCTCGACACGCCGCGACCGAAAGTTGATCCCGCCGATCAGGCGAAGATGAATCGCGACATCTCACTGGAGCGGCTCGGTGAATACCTGCGGACGATGTACGACATCCTGGTCCTCGCGTTTCAGACGGACCTGACGCGAGTCGCCACGTTCAGTACCGGTAACGAAGGAACCGGTCCCTCCGTGCCAGAGATCGGCGTGAAGCAAGACCGCCACTCGCTGTCGCATCACAACGCGAATCCGAAGCTGATGTCCGACCTCACCGCCAGCGACACGTTCAACATCCAGCAGTTCAGCTACTTTCTTGACCGGCTTGCGGCCGTGAAAGATGCCGACGGCCCGCTGCTCGATTCGACGATGTGCCTCTACGGCAGCGGCATGGCCTTCGGTCACAGCCACGGCAACGCCAACCTGCCGATCCTCCTCGCGGGTGGCAGTGGACTCGGTCTGAAGCACGGCCGCCACCTCGACTACAACGCCGCCGGAAAATCGGAAGGCTATACCTACAACCTCGACGATCCGGGCAAGCATTATCACATCTGCCACAATCCTGTGAACTCGAAAGCCAACCTCAGCAACCTGCTGCTGACAATGGCCCAGAAGATGGACATCCCCACCGAAAAGTTCGCCGACAGCAACGGCGTGATCTCAGAAGTGCTGACCTAGCGCTTCACACAGAGTGAAACCGAAGGAAACGCCGCGATGTTTTGCACCAGAACTCGAAGGACGCACGGAAGCCGGTCGGTCTTGGCCGGTCTCGCCGCACAGGACGGCGTAACGCGGGTGCGCCGCGTCTACCACCTCGACCGCGGCTACGAGCGCATCGAGCGCCGCCTCCGTCAGCTCGGCGCCTATATTCGCCGGACG